>DUBO01000007.1:0-6625 GCA_012960245.1 Candidatus Binatota bacterium
TATTGGAGCTGCTGGGTTGGTCGGCATAGGGCGGCACGACCATGAGCAGTTGCCAGGCCTGGTCGCCGTTGGTCTCGTTGAGCAGGGCCGCCAGCGGCTCCTTGCCCACGCGCGGCTTCCAATTGAGCACGAAGTCGCGGTTGGCCGCCGTGCTGCCGTTGGCAAGCGTGACCTGGCTCAGGTGTCCGCCGAGCCTGGCCACTTTGATCTTGTGGCTGGGGCTCTTGATCGACGACAAGGGGAGGCCCGCGTCTATATTGATCTCAAGCTCGAGGGGGTCTGTGTCTGATTCCCGGTCGGCGGAGTTCGTGCCGGCCTCGTGGGGCACGGCCAGCATGGGGAAATCCAGGCGCCAGCTTTCGTTGCTGTAGTCGAGCACCTGCTGGTACTCGATCTCCACGGCCACCTCCTGGCCGGGGCCGATGTTAGCCACCCGGTTGGTAAAACGGTTGGGGCGTTGCTGGATAACAAGCGAGGCTACCTTGCCGGCGCTTTTGGCCTCTGTGTACTGCTTGATGGCCACCTGCTTGAGCTTGAGCTTACCCTCGATGAATCGGTCGCCCACGCGCACGCGCATGCCGTCGACGGCGGCCTTGTCGGGCAGCGGAAAGACGTACACCGCCTCGACCCACTCGTCGCTGGGGTTGTAGAAACGCTGGGTGACGACCGTGCGCGCCACGGTGCCGCTGATGTTGATGACCACCTTGCTACCCACCCTGGGCGCGGCCAGGAACTTGCCGTCGGTGGAGGTGGGCAACAGCAGCGAGCCACGCGTGACCTCGTCGATGGTGTACACCGCCGGCGAAATGCCGCCGGCCGCGGTTCGCACGGTCGGGCGCAGGCCTATTCGGCACTCGCCTCTCGTGGCCTGCCCGGGCCGGCAGGTGGGAGAGGGGGTGGTCAGCGAGTGAATCGTTGTCAGCCTGTCCGCCGGCTCCACGGTGGCGAAGGCGGCGGCTGCAAAGCAGGCCACCAGTGCGAGGCTGGTGGCCAGGTAGACGAGAAAACCTTGCGCGTCGGCGCAGCTGCGGGCAGTTTGCGGGTGCAAAGCGCCTTTTGGGAGCAAAGTGTTGGTGTTGCTTGTTGTCATGACTGAATCTCCTGTGTTGGTTTTTTCTTGCTGCATTGAGGTCATGAACAGGAGAGTGCGCCCGCGGTTTGCAGGCGTCGTGGAAGAAACAAGGAAAGAACGTGGATTGTGTGTGCAGGTTTGGTGCAGGCGCGCGGCGGCGGTTAAACGCTTAAACGACGGGTAGTTCGAGGCGGAAAGTGGCGCCAGGCGTGGTGTCGAGCGCTCGTATGCTGCCACCGTGGCGTTCGAGCGACGAGCGCACGATGGCCAGGCCCAGGCCGGTTCCCGACTTGTCGGCCGAGGTAGAGAAAAAAGGCTTGAACAGTTGCTCGGGGTCGCCCGCGGGCAGGCCTTCGCCGTTGTCGGTCACGTCGATACGCAACAGGCTGCCCTCGACCACGGTGCCGGTGAACGTCACGCGCGACCCGCCGTGGCGCAGGCTGTTGTCGAGCAGGTTGCTGAGTACTGTCTCGGTGGTATCGCGGTCCATCGGTACCCGGGCGTCGAGCGCGTTGCCCTCGCGTGTGAGCCCGAGTCCGCGGGCCTCGTAGCGCTCGGCCAGCGCTGTGAGCAGCAAGTCGAGCGACGTTGTTTCGCCACTGGGCACGAGCACGTCGGCGCGGGCAAGGGCGAGCAGGCCCACGCTCAGTCGTTGCAGGCGCCCGGTGTCGTGGGCGATGTTGTCAAGAAAACGCTTACGCTCGTCGGCCGACATGGTCTCGACGTGATCGGATAGTGTCTCCACGCTGCCGATGATGCCCGCCAGCGGTGTCTTGAACTCGTGCGACATCGTGCGCGCAAAATCACGAATGTAATTGTCGCGTTGTCCCAGCGACGCCGCCGTGTCGGCCAGTACCCGGCTCAACTCGGCCACCTCGTGCGTGCCTGGCCGCGGTATGGCCACGCTGCCCGCCGAGCGGCCGGCGGCAACGTTGCGCGACTGCTCCACCAGCCGGCGCATGGGACGCGTGAGGGTGCCCGCCACCGCCAGCACGAGCAGGGCAAGCATCCCGACGGCGGCTGCGGCGTAGACCGCGATCTGGTCGCGCTTGTAGTACAGCGCCTTGAGCACGTTGCGCGGGGTGCGGCCCAGGATAATCGCGCCCAGCACGTAGCGCTGGGGATGATCGGGCTCGAGCAGGGGAGGGTAGATGATGGGATAGCCCACGTAGACCGTCACCTCGCCCGCACGGGCTATGGTCGTAAGACTCTGGCGCAGCAGCCGGGCCTGCGGCAGCGACTCGCTGCTGCGCTTTCGAATCACCGACGCTGGCCGGCCCGAAAGCGCGAGCAAGGCTTCGGGCATCTCCAGCGCGAAGTCGCCCGTGGCGTCGGCCGTGCTCGCCACCACGCGGCCCCAGCGATCCAGCACGCGCACGCCCGAAAGGTTGCGCGGGTAGGCCATCGCCAGCAGCGGAGCTATGCGGTGGCCGATGGTGGTGGCCGTCGGGTCTTCGGGCATGCCGGGATTATCGCCCCAGCTGGGTACGTCGAGGCGAGGATCACTGCCCAGGTCTATGGTGGGACGAATGGGCCGCAGTATGCCGTGTCGCCAGCCGAGTTCGTCGGGGTTGGCGTCGTTGTTGTCGTAGGCGTCGGTAGTGGGGTAGCCCTGCTCGCGTATCCAGTTGATGAGCTTGCCGCGGCGGCCGCCCAGCCGGTACTCGCGGTCGAGCTCGCGCAGGTATGCCGATTCGATAAGCGCTGCCTGGGTGTAGAGCTCGGTCTCCGTCTGCCGCGCCATCTCGGTGTTGAGCAGCCTGTAAACGCCTGCGAGCGGGGCCAGCAGTGCGGCCAGCATGACCAGCAGCAGTACGGTACGGAGGCGAAACAGGGGGCGCAGTTTTACCGACATTCGCCCAGGCGGTAGCCCTCGCCACGGACGGTCTCGACGACAGCGCGGGCGTCGTCGCAGCCCGCGCTTTTGATGGCCTCGCGCAGGTTGCTCACGTGGCTGTCTATCGTGCGGTCTTCTACTACCGCGCCGTCACCGAGGTAGTCCATCAGTTGATCTCGGCTCAGCACGTGCCCCGGTCGGCGGATCAGGGCAGCGAGCAGGCGAAACCCGCTGGGCGACGGGTCCACTACCTTGTCGTCCCAGAAGACGCGGTGCGTGGACTCATCGAGGTGAAGGCGCCCGTGCCTGACCGCTGGCGCGGGCTCGCCGGCCTGCTGGTCGCCGGCTTGTCCGTCGCCGATCGCTACCAGGCGCAGTACGGCCTTCACGCGCGCAACAAGCTCGCGGGCGCTGAAAGGCTTGGTCACATAATCGGTGCCACCCAGCTCAAGGCCCACAACGCGTTCGGTCTCCTCGTCGAGAGCGCTAAGAAAGATCACCGGCACCTTGCTGCGCGCGTGGAGTTGGCGGCAGACCTCCAGACCGTAGGGGCCGCCGGGCATGGTGATGTCGAGAACCACGAGCGCATGACGGTCGGGGTTAAAACAGGCCAGCGCCTGGTTGCCGTCCTCGGCCTCATCGCAGTTGAAACCAGCCCGGTTGAGCGCAAAGGAAACCGTGTCGCGAATGCTGCGGTCGTCGTCAACGACGAGGATGGTCTGTGGCTCACCTGCGGGCATACGGTCTTTGGCGAGCGTGGGCGTCCGTGGGTGAAGTGTCAAGCGGGGGTCCGCGCCTGGCGGCTTGCGTGTGTTCGGGTTGTGGCCGAAGGCGAGGCGGCAGAAGCGGTCGCAGCCGCTTTCGAGCGGCGACGCTCACCCTACTGGCTCACGTTCTGAGCCACCACCATGTTTATAGTGGTGAGTGGAGGCGGCGAGCTGCAAACAACGACAACGACGTAGTGAGCCACGAACAAAAGAAATACGGCCGATTGAATAAACAACGAGTGACCAACGACCAAGGCAACTACAACCGCGAGAACAACTCCCGGCCAGGAGCATCCAGGGCAAATGACACGAGACCAAACACGAAAACAGACACGGAGGCATAGAGTATGAGCACAACAACAGAACTCAGCAGCGTACAGCTGACCAAGGATTGGCTGGCGGGTTTTGAGCCGGGGCCGGCAACGGTTTTCGGCAACCTGGCGGTATTTCCGCTGCGCGGCACGCCGCGCTCCGACACGAAGACAGAGCAGGCAGGAGAGCCGGCCTACCTCACGCTGGGCGAGGCACTGGCCGATGGCAGCTTCAGCATAACCGAGAAGTCCGAGTCGGGCAGCGTCGAGCAGCTGGTGGCCCTGAACGACGGGGCAAAACCCGTACTGCTGGTAGACGGCGAGGAGCTGATCGGCGCCAAGCAGAACCGCATCATCAACCTCACGGTGCTGGTGCCGGCCCGCACGAAGATGAAGATCCCGGTGTCCTGCGTGGAGGCCGGCCGCTGGGACTACAACTCGGCCGTCTTCTCGGAGGCCGACCACTTCTATAACGCCCGCAACCGGGCCCGTAAGAGCTCTCGCGTGAGCAGCAACCTGGAGCGGGGACTGGGGCGCCAGGCCAACCAGTCGGCGGTGTGGCAGGAGGTCGGCGAGCTCCGAGACAGGGTGGCCGGCAGCCACTCGCCGTCCGGCGCGCTGGACCACGCCTACCGCGACCACAGCAAGACGCTGGACCAGTACGTCGGGGCGTTCAGGGTTGCGGCCGACCAGGTGGGGGCGGTGTTCGCAATTAACGGCGAGGTGGTGGGCCTTGAGGCCTTCGACAGCACGCGGCCTTACCAGGTGGTGGCCGACAAGCTGATACGCAGCTACGCGCTTGACGCCATCGCTGCCGACCGTGAACGGGCGGCCCATGAGAAGGCGGCCACAGGCGGCGAAGACAAGGCCGCGGCCGTCGAGGCGATGCCGACAGTGTCACCCACGGCCGCAGCCGAGTTCATCGCGGGCCTGTCGGACGTGGAGGCCAACAGCTACCCGGCCCTGGGCCTGGGCGAAGACGTGAGGTTCGGCACCGGCGATGACACCAGCGCTGGGCCTGGAGCTCGACGAGGCAGCGGCGACGGCATCAGCGAAGGCACTCCGAACTGGAGCGGCGGGCAGGGTTCTGCGCGCCAGCGCAGCAGCCGGGGCTCAAGGAGTCGGCGAGGGCAGCGCCAGGCACAGGCGGGCAGCGGCATAAGCGGCGGTGCACTTGTGGCCGAGGGTGCCCCGTTGCACGTGTGTGCCTTCGCAGCCGAAGCGTCGGCCGGGTGAGTATTTTTATAAGCTTCGAGTGACGAATTGCCTTGACGGATTCGCAGGCGTCCGTACACTGGAAGCAACATCAAGAGAGGCGGGATAGCCTTTGTAATCCCGCCCGGCAACCGACTCCCGGCCCCATCCAGGGCCACCACGGGGAGCACGGTGCCAGGGTAGCCCTTTTAAGGGAACGATGTGGCCAGCGGGTTAAACCGGTGGCAAACATGGGCGGCCTACTGCTGCCCCGTTCCCCCGTAAAAGAGCTTACCTCTCGATGTCGGCGGGCGTGCTGTGTCATCGCGGCGCAGCGCCTCCGCCAAACGACAGCGCGCGTGCGCGCAGGGAGAGTAGCGATGAAACTGAAGCAGCGTTGGGTAAAGGAAGCAGTCGACGAGTACGTCAGCAAGCCGGGCGCGGCCAACCTGGATGCCATTCACGTTCGCGGACGAAAGGAGGTCAGCAGGAGGGTGTTCGAGAGCTTCGCGCTTTCGCACGTAGATAAGTGGTCGCCGATCAAGCAGGCAAAGGTGGCGGGCGATGGATCGACCGAGATCGATATAGACGCCGCCCTCGAAGTAACGCAGGGAGTGCTGGCAATGCTCGAGGAGCTGTGCGGACCCTTCCTCGAAAAGCCGGGACCGGCTCCGCAGACCCCTGCTGACCTCGAAATCTGTTCGGCCGACACCTGCGAATGTCACCGGGAGTTGTTCGTGCACAGGGGCATAGACATGCCGTTGTCGATCCCGCGGGACGCTGTCTTCATAGCCGAAGAATTGATGGCGGCGATGATTGGCGGGTACAGCGGCTTTCACGTTTCGGACAACGATAAGGGGAGTCACTGGATCCTGTGGATCCAGCACGAGCACTGGGACGACGACTCGAACTGCTACGACCCGGTAGCGGTCTGCCGCAAGCCCGGCGTAACCCTGGAGCGGGCCAGTATATATCTGCTCAGGGCGTGGTGGCGCGCTAACAGTGTCTACGACGAATCAGGCGACGGCCGCCGTGGCAACACCTTTATTCCTACGGGGGGCCTGAACCAGAATGAATTCTGGGGCCTGATCGATGAACTGTGGCCGCCACCGGACTACGACTACGAAGCCTATGCGCGCTACTGCAGGTACCAGGCGAAAAGGAGAGCCCGGGGGAGGTACCCCCGCGCGAATCGGCGCTAGGCGAAAGATGTGGTGCTCGGCGGGTGGGGTGGTGGTAGCGCTAGTCGTCCTTGCGCAGGACCCACAGGGCGATGGCGGCGCCTATTACTCCGGCCATGCCACGCGGGGAAAGTTCGCCTTGCTTTTTGACGGGGGTATAGTTTGTGCGTCTGACTTGGTTGCAGGAATGATTGATCTGATATTGGAATCTAAAAACCTGAGCTTTAGTTTCGGCTCTCGCCCTGTCATTGAGGGATTAACTT
>DUBO01000007.1:6789-7334 GCA_012960245.1 Candidatus Binatota bacterium
CATCGTCCCCATATAAGCAGCGCTTTTGATTCCCCCTGCCTTCTTATGGGCGAGGTTATGGGACGGCAGCTCAATCATATTATTTCATTCTATCCAGGGCTCGCTAAAGATCCCCGTCTCAGCGAGCTTACAGAAGAATTTGCAATAGGGCCCCTTTTGTTGCGGAAAGGGAAAGACCTATCTCACGGCGAGCGCCAGCGTTGGGCGCTCTTTACGGCGTTAATAAAGAAACCGAAGCTCCTTCTGCTAGATGAACCCGAAAACGGTTTGGACATAGATTTTTCGTCGCAACTGAGTCGGACGTTGCATCGGGAAATACGGGATAACGGGCTGAGCATGCTGGTCGCAACTCACTTCCCCCAAAACTACCCATTCGTCCAGAACACAGTTGAATTGGGTTGATGCGTTCGTACTTGTTGATCCTCCATCGGTGGCTCGTTCTCCGGTTTAACCTGCTTATAATTCCAGCCCTGATCTACGGATTGGCTAGTGCGCACTTGAGCGCATCCAGTGGTTTTTCCGCGGAGATAAACACGTTGTTGGTG
>DUBO01000008.1 GCA_012960245.1 Candidatus Binatota bacterium
CAGCGACTCGGACACCTTTTTGAGCAGGTAGGAGTGAAAGAACCCGTTCTCCTGGCTGGCGTGGGTGTCGAACCCGCCGGTCTGCACGTGGAAGAAGCGCGCGTCCACGTCCGAACGGATGGTGGCCGCCACGTGCCTCAGGTCACGGGCCAGACCGCCACCGTAGGCCACCTCGGGGTTAACGTCGCTGTTCAGCGCCGAGGCGTACACCAGGTCGTTGTTCCTGTTGTACTTGCCCGAGCTCGACAACATCAAGGCCTCCACCTTGCCGGCATTGCCCAGGCCGTTGCCCGGCAGGTAGTACTCTTCCATCTTGTTGATCGTCGCCGCGCCGGTATTGCCCATGGAGGCCAGCTCCGGGTAAAGCGCAGGGTCGGCCAGGCCGCTGGCTGTGTACAGGTCGGACACCGTTTCCTTCTTGAGCGACTTCTCGCCCGTAGCCGGAAAGTCGAGTTCCGAAAGCTTCTTGATGGCCAGCACGCTGGTATTGGTGGGTGAAAAAGCCGGGTTGACCGACGACCCCATGTTGAGGCAAGGCACGTCGTTACCAACGAAACCCGCCCAGTCGAGGTAGCTGCCAAACCAGCCGCCGTTGCCCGCACCTACAGGGTCGAGGTTGTACCAGATGTCCTCGCTGCGAAAGTGTGAGTGGTTGGCAAAGGGGTAGTGTACGCCGTTGATCACCGCGAGGTCGCCCTGCTGGTAGAGGCCCTCCATGGCACCCATCACCGGGTGAAACGCGTAGTTGTTGCCGTCGTCGTTGACGCCGATATCGAGCACGTCGGACACGCTGAAGCCCTCGCCCGCCCACGGCGTGAGACCGGCCTGGGTGTCGGGCAGGGCCAGCGTCGGGCGATACAGGTCGTAGTTGCTGCGCTGACTACCGCCGAGCGGGTACACGGTGTTGAGGCCGTCATTGCCGCCGTTGAGCTGTATGAAAACCACTATCGCGTCGCCCGGGCCGGCCGCGTAGCTGACGCCTGTGCCCGGCAATACGCGCGACCACGGCAGCGCCGCAGCGGCAGCCGCAGCAGCACTGCGCTTGATGAACTGTCTCCTTGTAAACGGTGCCATCCCTGTTTCTCCTCACCCGATCTGGTATTCGGCCGTCTGCAGCAGCAGCGAGAGTACGCCGCGCACCTTGGTGTTCACGTCATCGGTATCGTCGGTCGAAAGATCCAGCGTTGCCTGCGCGCCGCTGTCGGTAAGGTAGTCGATCAGCGAGTCACGCTGCCCCGTGGTGAACGCCAGCGGGCCCGAATCGAGCCCGAGCTCGTACATCAGCGCGTCGAGCACAACCCCGGGGTCGGCCGCCGGGTCTTTCCACGGAAGCGTCTTTATGCGCTTGAGCTTCAAGCGCGCCGGCCCCCTGCTGGCCGAGGCCAGGTAGCGGGCAAAATCGAAACGCTGCAGCAAGGTGCCACTGTTGATCCAACCCAGGCCGCTCGGCCATCCGGCCACGTTGGGCGGAAAAAACAGTTCCATTCCCATCTCGCCCATGAGCTCGCCCATCTCGTCGGGCGAGTCGCCGATCTCGCGGCCGTTGCCCTTGGCGTTGAGCGAACGCATGGCACCGATGACAAAATCCACGGGGCTTTTCACGCGGCGTGTGCGCGCGCGATCGCTGTAGAACTCGTCGCTGGTCCAGATGGCCTTGAGCAAGGGCTTGATCTCAAAATCCGAGTTGGCAAATTCCGTAGCGAAACCGGCCAGCAGGGCCTTCAGGCTCGGCCCGGGTGGGGGGTAGGCATAGAAATTCCAAAGCCGGCTGGCAAGGAACATGGCCACCTGGTTGTTGCCGGCGTCGTCGGTGCGCGAGAAAATGAGCTCCAGCACGTCGTCGGAGGTACCGGCAACCTCCTCGCCTATCTTGAAGCCATTGCTCACCTGCCCGAAGATCACCATCGGGTCGGGCAGATCATCGCCGTCGTCGTCGTACTGGCCGCCGTCCCAGTGGTTGGGTTTGAACACTCCCTTGTATGTACCGTCGATCTTTTCGGTCTTCGTCCAACCGGTGAGCGCACGCGCCATGCCGTGCACGTCGTCCTCGGTGTAGGTGGGCTTCTGGGTGTCGGGGCTGCCGTCATCGGCAAGCTCGAACACCCCGAGCGTAAACAACTCCATCAACTCGCGACCGAAGTTCTCGTTGGCGCTGACGTGCACGCCGTCATCGCTGGCCTTGTTCTTGATGCCATCGAGGTAGTACATGTTGGCGGGGTCGCGATTGAACTCGCGCACGAGAAACCTGAAGTTACCCCCGGCGTTGAGCCTGAACAGCCGCTGCTGGTATGACAGCCAACCGAACTGCTTGAGCGGGCTGCCGCCGCTTACCAGGTGCGTGTGCCAGAACACGAGGAGCTTTTCGAGGCAGGCCTTTTCAGGCTTGCGCTGCCTGGCCATCTGCTTGGTCCACCAACGCTGTATCCTGAGCTTATCATCGTTGCTGTTGTCCTTTACCGCGGGCGGTTTTCTCTTGCTGGGCTTGAACGACAACAGGTCGTCCACCGCGTCGTCAATCGACACGTGTCGATTAAAGAACTTGTCTATCTCGGCTGATGGCGCTCCGAAAGTAGCCCGCCTGAGAAGATGGGCCGCGTTGTCCCTTGTCCATGCTACCGCCATCGCCGTTCTCCTTTCAGCCTGCGCGCAAGCGCCAGCCTGCGTACCGTTGTCGCGCGCCGCTTCACCACGTACCCTCTACCCAACCCATCTGCGGCGCGGGTCCCAGCACTCCGTCGCCCAGTATCCACAGGCGTATGATCTCCTGCAACTCGCCGTCTATCATGCCCTTGCCCAGCGGCATGCCAAGCCCGTAGCCGGCCGCGAGATCATGCGTGACCTTGAGATAAAGAAAGCTCGCGTCGGGATCGCCGGCCGTCACCCTGAGCAAACCGTCGATGGCTGCCGCGGTGTTGGTAGGCGCAACTCCCACCAGTTGCGAGTATGCCGCGTTGGGCAACAGTATCAGGCCGCCTGCGTTGCTTTCTGAATCATGGCAGGCCGACGCCGCGCACGACCCGGCAAACACCTGGGTGGCTATGCGATCAAAGGTGCCGTCGTAGAGATCGAGCGGCTCGTAGATCTTGTCGCCCTCGGGCAGGCACTTGAACTTGATCCGGTCGCGATCGCGCCGGGTGCCAGCGGCGGTCGTGCCCTCTGCCGAAAGCTTGAGCTTCTTTCGTCCCGCGCGCATGCGGTCCGAACTGTTGGGGCCACGCAAGGGCACGTTGATGCTGCTGGTGAGCGTGCACTCATCGACGATGTCGTTGCCCGGGAAACCGAGCAGGTCTACTCTCGATTGCAGGGCCTGGAAATCTACGTCGAACCTGGGATCGCCGTCGTCGACCGCGTGGTCGATTTCTACTTCGTCTACCTGCACGGGGCTGCACTGCGACAGTGCGCTGGAGTTGAGGCACACCGACAGCTCAAACTCGCAACGCCCGTTGCGCAGACCGTCGGCGTCGCAGGACAGGTCGCCGTCGTAGCACTTCGCGCCGCGGGGGGTCTTGGGGGGAGCGGGGTGGTTGGCGCCGGGCGCATCGAGCACGACCATGCAGTCGGTCTTCTTGCTGCCGCCGCCTGCCACGGTCGCTGACCAAGCAAAGACCGGCAGCAACAGCAGGGCCGTCAATACCTGGGCAGGTATGAGCATGTGTTTTACCGGAAGATTAATGACGAAAGCTCCTCCGACAAAACATCACACGCCAACAACCCCTCGGTCAAGCTCTTTTTTGGCCCTACCCCCCTAGGGGGGGGGTAAGCGCTGCGTAGTTCAAGCCGCGACAGGCCCCATGGATCCCTGTCAGCCAGCGGCTATGTCTTCGCCGCCGTCTACGCCCAGCACATTGCCAGTCAGCCAGGTGCCGCCGGGCTGCATGAGCAGGCTCACCAACTCGGCTATGTCGCCGGGCTCAGTCAGGCGGCCGCCGGGGTTGACCGAGCGGGCGTGCTCCTTGAGATCGTCGGCGCCCGGAATGTGGGCCAGCGCCGGGGTGTCGGTGACCCCCGCGCGTATGGCGTTGACTGCCACTCCGCGCGGCCCGAGCTCGAGCGCGAGCTGGCGAACGTAAGCCTCCAACGCAGCCTTGGCGGCCGACACCATGCCGTAGGAAGGAGCAGCACGCGTGCTGCCCGCCGAGGTCATAGCCATCACCCGCGATCCTTCACCCAGCAGGCGCCGCCAGGCCAGCTCCTGCGTCCACGCAACCAGCGAGCTGGCCATCACGTTGAGGGTCATGGCCATCTGCGAGTCGCGTGCCGAAGCACTCGCGTCCTCGCCCACCAGCGGCGCGAGTGACCCGAAGGCCAGCGAGTGAAACAACAGCGACACGCCGTCGGCGCCCGCCAAGGGCTCGAGCTGGTCGAGTACCAGGGTCATCTTGTCGCGGTCTACGGCGTTGACGTTAAAAAAAAGCGACTCCACGCCAGCTTCTTCCACCGCCTCGCGGGCACGGTCGGCCAGCGGCATGGTGGAACGGCGATCGAGGTGAACGCCGCAGATATTGTACCCCTCGGCAGCCAGCCGGGCCGAAACCGCCGAGCCGAAGCCGCTCGACGCCCCCAGCACTACCGCCCACTTGCCTTCCCCTGCTTCTGACCTTCCCTCTTGATCCATGATGAGCAAAGATAATGGCCGCTCGCCCCATGGGCAAACCCCGGCTTGGACCCGGGCCCGGCTTTTGTTAGCCTTGCCGAGCCGATACGAACGATACCGCCTCAAAGGAGGGCTTGATGTCAGAAGAAAATAGAACAGCCGAACAGGAACTACAGGAAGCCATGTGGCTCTGGATGCAGCGGCTGGTATTAGCCCTGGCCCTTCTGGGTGCAGGATATTTTGCAGCTTGGTACCAGGCCAAGGATTACACCGAGATAAAAGTGGGACTCGGAGAAGCCAACGACACTATCGTTGACCTCAAGAACGAGCGAGAGACTCTCTCTACCCGCATAGCCCGTGAGTTGCGAGACAAGGAAGTCTGCCGCAAAGAACTCAGGGCTCTCAAAAGCAAGTAAGGGGAGGCCTCCCGCTCCCCGCTGTCAGTCCTGCAGCAGCGGTACGAAATTTCTCACGGCGCCAAGCAGGGCCTGGGCGTCCGGGCTTTCAGCACCGAGTTCGAGCGAAAGATCGAACAGCCCTCGCACGCGCGCGTTGTCGCGATCGCCCTCGGGCAACGACAGCGCCTGGGCGAGTTCATTGAGCATTGGCTCGAGTTCGAGCTTACGCTCGGTGGGCATGTCGTCGTCTATCGCCACGAGCAATATGCAACGGTCGATAAGCCTCGCCACCATTTCTTCGTCTGACATCACGCGCTTCGTCACGATTTTTTCAAGCTCCCCCGTTGCCGCTCAGTCGTCTTCGCCCGATAGCTGACGCTTCCAGTCCAGCATTTTAGCCGCCGCGCCCGCGGCCTCGGCCTCCTCGATACGACCTGCCCTCTGGTAAAACATCGAGAGGTTGGTCTGCGCCAGTATGTCGTCGGGGTCGAGTTCGACCAGGCGCAGCGCCACGTTGATGGCGTCATCCATCTCGCCGCGCTCCATGTACACCATGGCCTTGCCCAGCAGTGCGTCGCGGTAATTGGGGTCGAGCTCGAGACAGGCCTCGAAGCAGACCATAGCCTCGTCGTAGCGACGCTCGCCGTGCAGGTCACAGCCGTCGTAAAACAGCTGCTCGATATCCTTGTCGTCACCCGAGCTTGCCACTACGCCAGTTAGAGTAGTATCTGTACCACTAGTTGCAAGGCTCGCAAGTCGGACCGCCCGCGGCGCCGTGACAAAATCGGCTGCGAGTGGCCCAGCGCGGGCCGGTTTACAGAGAAACCGCCAGTGCAGGAAAAAATCGAAAAGTTCATTTCCGCCGACATTCACGACGACAAGTGCAGCTTCGAAAAACTCGCCCTTGAGTTATTCGGCTACCAGTACGAACGCGTACCGCTGTACCGACAGTTCTGCGACGCGAGACAGGCCAGCCCCTCTTCGGTAAGCGAGTGGCAACAGGTGCCCGCCCTGCCTGCTGACGCGTTCAAGCAACAGCTCGTCGACCACGGCGAAGAGGCCCACGTTTTCCTGAGCAGCGGAACCAGCGAGGGCCTGGACAAACGCAGCCGTCACCAGTTGACCACGCTGTCAACCTATCGTTTGTCGGCCATGACTTTTTTCAACGAGATGGTGCTACCCGACGAACCGGGATCGATGAGCGTGTTACTGGCCGGACCGGGCGTGGACAGCCACCCCGACTCCTCGCTGGGCAGGATGTTTTCCTGGGTCTACGAGGAGACGGCCGCCGCCGGTTCGGAGGTGGTCTTCGATGGTGATGGCGAGCTCGACACCGCTGCCGCACTCGAGTGGCTCGGACGGGTATCTGCCGACAACAGGCCGGTTCTGCTGCTGGCGGTGAGCTCGGCGCTCACTGCGCTGCTCGCCCGCATGCGCGACGAAAAGATGTTCTGCCGCCTGCCCGGTGGAAGCCGCGTCGTAGACACCGGAGGACGAAAAGGAGCCGCCCCGACCTACTCCGCAGCAGGTATGCGCAAGGCCTGTTGGCGCTACCTGCACGTTCCGGGTTACATGTGTGTGAATGAGTATGGCATGACCGAGATGCTCTCCCAGTACTACGACGATGCGCTGGTCAGCCGGCACCGCGGACGTATAGACCACAGGATCAAGAGCGGGCCGCGATGGTGCCGCCACGTGGTGGTAAGCCCCTCCACCCTCCAACCGGTAGCCGACGGCGAGGTCGGCCTGCTCAAGCATATCGATCTTGCCAACTGGGAATCGGTGAGCGCACTGCAGACCCTGGACCTCGCGCGCAGGGTCGACGACGGTTTTCAGCTTGTCGGCCGTGCCAGCGCCGCGCAGCTGCGCGGCTGTTCACAACTGCTGACGATGGTGGAAAACTGAGTCCATGGAACGCAGGCAAGTGGAATCATCGCAGACCGAAACCACAGAACTGGTGCTGGGCCAGCAACTTGCCAAGGCCGAGGAGGCGCGCAAGACGGCGCTGGCCACCCTCGACAACTCCGAGATCGTGGAGGCGCTCGCCGAGGCCGCCGGCGCCTGGAGCGAGCAGGATTCCGAGCTCCGGCGTGGCGCCGCGGCTTTCCTGGCCGAGCACGGCCACATGTCGGCCGCCATGCTCGAGCAGGGACTGGGTTCCGTTTTCTCTGCCATCACCACCAGCTCGATGGAGAACCTTCTCAGGCGCGAATGCCCCGACCCGCCGGCGCTCGAGCACGCGACCATAAACAAGGCCGGCGAAGCGGTAAGACTACGCGGCCCATCGCTGGTGTTTCACTCCCTGGCCGGCAACACGCCCGGCATGGGCATACCGGCAATCGTGTGCGCGCTGCTGGCACGATCCTGCTGCCTGCTGCGCGACAGCTCGCGGCAGCCCATCATCAACGGGGCCTTCGCCGACACCCTGGCCGCCGTACACCCATTGCTCGGCTCCATGGTGGTGGCCACCGAATGGGAGGCGGGCGACCGACGCATGGAGTCTACTGCCATGCGCGTAGCCTCGCGGGTGGAGATCTACGGCAGCGACGAAACCATGGACCGCATGGCGTCGCGCTACGGCGGCAGGTCGATAGTAGAACACGGCAGCAGGGTCTCGTTGGGGCTGGTACCGGCTGACGCCGACACCGACCAGTGGGCTCGCGGACTCGCGCAGGACGTGGCCATGTACGAGGGCCTGGGCTGCCTGAGCATGTCGCTGCTGCTGGTCGAAGGACCCGCCGACCGCGCCGCGCGCATGGCCCACAAGCTAGGCTTAGAACTGTCGCGCCTGCAGCGCCTGTGGCCGCGCGGCCCCCAGGACCTCGACCTCGAGACCTCGAGGCGCGCCTTCATAGGACGGGCCGAACTATCGTCGGCCGGCAACCACGACGAGGTGCTCCTCAGGGGTCGCGACGACAGCTGGGTCGTACACGTTGACCCGCGCGCCAAGCTCGACCCCGGCTGCGGGCTGCGAGTTGTAAAGATAGTGCCGGTACACGACCGCGAGGCTACCCTCGAGCTGCTCGAAAGCTCGAAGGTGCCGATCGCCGGCGTGGCGCTCGCCATGAACTCGGACAGCCGCAACTGGAAAGAAACCGTCAACGACGTCTACTCCTGCGAGGCCACCCTGGTGTGCGCGCCCGGCCAACTGCAAACCCCGCCGCTCGGCTGGAGGCAGGACGGTCACCAACGACTTGGAGACCTGCTGGACTGGTACAGGGACGAGCAGGCGTGACGCCCCGGGCCGTTTTTCCCGGTTTCTCGAGCAGCCTCGCTTTGACCTCTGACTCCCCGGTGGGAGTGGTAGTTGACCGCGCACGCGGCTGCTTGATCTACGACCCCGGGGGCAAGGAGTACCTCGACCTGCTGTCGGGCATGGGAGTGGCAGCTCTTGGCCACGCCCACCCACGCGTGGTCGAAGCCGTCAGCGCCCAGGCCGCGCGCCACCTGCACGTCATGGTCTACGGTGAGTACGTCATCGAATCGCAGGTGCGCCTGGCCGCGCGCCTGGCCGGCCTGCTACCCGCCGGCCTCGACAAGGTCTACTTTACCAACTCGGGAACCGAGGCTGTAGAAGGCGCGATAAAGATGGTGCGCAAGGCCACGGGGCGAAGCGGCATGTTGGCGTTTCGTGGCGCGTTTCATGGTGACACCACCGGCGCCGTGGCCCTCGGCGGCAACCCCTTGTACCGCGACCCCTTCGTCCCGCTGCTGCCCCATTGTGGCCTGCTCGAATTCAACGACACGGGCTCGCTCAAGGCCATCAACGAATCCACTGCCGCGGTGTTTGTCGAGCCGGTGCAATCCGAGGCCGGCGTGATACTGCCCGAACCGGGATTCCTGGCCGAACTCGCCGCGAGCTGCCGCGCCGCGGGCGCGCTGCTGGTGTTCGACGAGGTCATCACCGGCCTGGGCCGCACCGGCTCGCTGTTCGCGCTTGAGCGCGAAGGCGTGGTGCCCGACGTGCTGCTGCTTGCCAAGGCCGTTGGCGGCGGGCTTCCGCTCGGAGCCTTCATCGCGTCTGAAAAACTGATGTCTATTCTTTCGCAGGACCCACCGCTGGGCCACGTGACCACCTTTGGTGGCCACCCACTCAGCTGCGCGGCCGGGCTCGCCACGCTCGAGGTCATCATCGAAGATCATTTACCCGCGCGCGCCGCCAAGCTGGGGGACTACTTTGCCGATGCCTTGACGACCGCCATGCAGGGTGACGGACTGCGCGAAGTTAGACACGCTGGCCTGCTGCTGGGCCTGGAAATGGACAGCCCCTCACTGGCCGAGGCCTTCGTGGCCGAATGCCTGGAGGAGCGGCTGCTCACGGGCCGAACCCTGCACGACGACGGCCTCATCAGGCTCGCGCCGCCACTGATCATAAGCGAAGCCGAGCTCGACGACGCGGTCCTGCGCATGCAGCGCGCGTTGTCCCGCGCCCGTTCACAGCCCGACGCCTGACGACAGCAGCCACGCAGCCGCGGCCGGGGACGTCACTAGGGGCTCGACTGCTCCATGAGGAAGGCGTGGATGAACCCGTCGATGTCGCCGTCGAGCACGGCGGCCGTGTTGCCGACCTCGACCCCGGTGCGCGTGTCTTTCACCATCTGGTAAGGCGCCAGCACGTATGAGCGAATCTGGTTGCCGAAAGCCACGTCCTTCTTGACGGTGCCCACGTCGCTCAGGCGCTCGGCCTGCAGCGCCTTCTCGTGCTCGTACAGACGCGCGCGCAGTATCTTCATGGCCGTGGCGCGGTTCTTGTGTTGCGAGCGTTCGTTCTGGCACTGCACCACGATGTTGGTCGGAAGGTGGGTGAGCCTTACGGCCGAGTCGGTCTTGTTGATGTGCTGTCCACCAGCGCCGCTGGCGCGGTAGGTGTCCACCCTCAGGTCTTCGTCGCGGATGTCGATCTCTATGTCGTCGTCGAGTTCCGGGAAGACGTGGATAGAGGCAAACGAGGTGTGGCGACGGGCGTTGTTGTCGAAGGGTGATATGCGCACCAGGCGGTGCACGCCTCCCTCCGCGCTCATGTAGCCGTAAGCGTATTCGCCCTCGATGGAAATGGTGGCGGTCTTCAGTCCGGCTCCCTCCCCCGGCGTGTACTCCATGATGGTGGCCGTGAAACCACGACGCTCGGCCCACCTGAGATACATGCGCAACAGCATATCGCCCCAGTCCTGGGACTCAGTTCCGCCGGCGCCGGGGTGAATGGAGATTATGGCGTTGTTGATGTCGTACTCGCCCGACAACATGCGCCGCATTTCCATCTCGTCGATCTGCACTTCGAGCGGCTCGAGTTGGCCGAGCAGCTCCGACAGCGCATCGTCGTCACCTTCGCCGGCCATCTCTACGTATACGTCGAGATCGGTTACCTGGGCTTCGAGATCTTCGAAGGATTTGATTTTCGACTCCACCCCAGAACGTTCGCGGAGGATCGTGCCGGCGCGCTCTCGATCGTCCCACAGCGAGGAGTCCTGGCTCTGCTCGTCGAGTTCGGCGAACCTGGCTTTCAGCGCGGGGAGGTCAAAGGTACCTCCCGAGGGCCGAGCTTCGCTCGCGTAAGGAGTTAACCCTCTGGAGTATTTCGGCGTCCAGGCTCATGGCCGATCACAATTCCACGGCTGACCTTCGCAGGCAACAGTAGCCGAACAGGGCTGCCAACCAGGCCGCGCAAAGGTAGACAAAAAGATCGCCCACGCGCGAGTACGGAGAGCGGTAGTCCCCCAGTTGTACGCGATGATTGACGACCGCCTGCTCAAACAGCGGACTGGGCGAGTGTATCTGCCCGCTTATGTCGACCGCGGCCGACACGCCAGTATTGGTGGCGCGCACGACTGGCACGCGGTTTTCCACCGCGCGCAGCGCCACCATGCGCAGGTGCTGCCAGGGCGCCGAACTGCGCCCGTACCAGGCGTCGTTGCTGATATTAACCAGGAGCTCGGCACCGTCGTTTACAAAGCGCCTTACCAGGGCCGGAAAGATTCCCTCGTAGCAGATCAGCGCGGCCACGCGCACCGGCTTGCCTTCGGCCAACGGTTTTTCGCCGCCGGCTTGGCCGGCGGGTAGTTGCCTGGGCGGACCTTCGAAGATCACGTAGCTGTCACCGCGGCCGAAGCTGCCCACCGCTTGCACGATCTTGTCCACCACCGCGTCCAGGCCCCAGGGCACGTACTCGCCGAAGGGGACCAGCTGCATCTTGTCATAGGGCCCCTGCAAGCCACCGCCAGGCTCCAGCATCCACGCGCGGTTCCAGGCCCTGAGCGGCCCGCCGTCGCGCGACTCGTAACCCGGCGCACCCGTGAGAAGCCACGCACCCGTGGAGCCGGTGAGCTCGTGCAGGGCCGCGGCGCGCGAATCAACACGAATAAAAAACGGCAGCGCCGACTCGGGCCAGGCCAGCAGGCGCGCACCATCACCCGCCGAGTGCCGACTCAGATCGAGGTAGCGTTCGAGGATGCGGTCCTGCCAGTCGTCGTCCCACTTGTGGCCCTGGGCGACATTGCCCTGCACAAGGCCCACCTCGAGTTCGCCTGTGACATCGAGCCTGGACAGCGAATCGAGACGCCAGGCGCCATAGCCCGCGTTGGCCAGGAACAGCAACACCATCGCCACCAACCAGGCACGCGCGCGCCGGGGTCCCTCGGCCAGGGCCTCGGCCAGCACCGAGGCCGTGAACACCAGCAGCCCCGACACCAGCCACACCCCACCGAGATCTGCCGACTGCACCAGCGGCAGCACCGGCTGCTGGGTGTAGCCGAGCACGGCCCAGGGAAACGCGGCCGGAAAAAACGTGCGGCTCCACTCCAGCACCACCCATAACGGCGCGGCCAGGGCCGGTCGTACCAGAGCGCGGCCCGCCAGCGCCCGCGACCCGGCCAGGGCCTCGAGACCGGCAGCAAACGCAGCCGTGAAACACGCGCAACCGCCGGCCATGGCAAAGACAACCAGGGCGCCCGAGAGCTGCCCAAGCTGGGTGTAGTTACTCACCGTGGGCGACAGCCAGTAGAGAGCGGGCACGAAGAAACACAGCCCGGCGAGCCAGCCGAGACGGGCCGCGGCAGCCGGTCGCAGGCCCCTCACGGCCAGCAGCAAGGGAGCAAAGGCCAACCAGGCCAGCGGCCACAGGTCCAGCGAGGGAAACGAAGCGGCCAGCGCCAATCCGGTAACCAGGGCCAGTACGCGTCGCCTGAAAATGGTCACCGGCTGTCACCCGCGCAAGGGCAACCGCCGCTACGCAGCAGGGCGGCCAGGCGTCGTTCTTCGGTGAGCATGCGCTCGGCCTCGGGCGCTGCGCCTTCGTGGTCGTAGCCGAGCAGGTGCAACAGGCCGTGCAACAACAAGCGGGTGAGTTCTTCAGTCACCGTCCAGCCGCCTTCCTCGGCCTGCTTGACTGCGGTGTCGAGCGAAATCACTACGTCGCCCAGCGGTCGCTCGGCACCTGTTTCCAGGGCCATTGCCCCTGCGTCATCGCCAGGCACGTCTTCCTGGGGAAACGAGAGCACGTCGGTGCTTCGATCCAGGTCGCGCCAGCGATTGTTGAGTTCGCGCATGTGCTGGTCATCGACCAACGACACCGACAACACACCGTCGGCTGGAGCCTGGTCGGTGGCCTGCAGTTCTTCGAGCAGGATGGCCGCCGCGCGCTCCAGCGAAACCGCCAGGCCCGAGTCGGCCGTACCGGCATCGAGCTCAAGCGTCATCGTCTGCCGGTGTACTGGCCGTACCGGCCGCGCTGGCCTCGTAAGCGATGATGATCTCGCGTACCAGCGGGTGGCGAACCACATCGTCCTGGTCGAAGTACACAAACTCTATGCCCTCGGTGCCCTCGAGCACACGCCTGGCATCGACCAGGCCCGAAACCTGGCCCGCGGCAAGATCGATCTGCGTCACGTCACCGGTGATCACGGCCTGCGATGAAAACCCAAGCCTGGTGAGCAGCATTTTCATCTGCTCGGGAGTGGTATTCTGGGCCTCGTCGAGTATGACGAAGCTATCGTTCAGCGTTCGCCCGCGCATGAAGGCCAGCGGTGCCACCTCCACGGTGCCCCGCTCCATGTACTCGGCCGCGCGCTCTGGGCCCACCATATCGTAGAGCGCGTCGTACAGCGGCCTGAGGTAGGGGTTTATCTTTTCGGCGAGGTCGCCCGGCAGGTAGCCGAGTTTTTCGCCCGCCTCGACGGCCGGCCGCGTGAGGATGATGCGGGTGACCCTCCCCGACAGCAGCGTGGCCACCGCCATGGCCATGGCGAGATAGGTCTTGCCCGTGCCGGCCGGGCCAATGGCGAACACGAGGTCGCTAGCGCGCATGGCATCGGCGTAAGCCTTCTGGTTGCGAGACCGCGGCGCCACGCTGCGCCCACGATCACCGCCCAACACGGTGTCGAGAAACTCTTCCTCCAGCGACGCGTTCTCGTCATCGCTCAGCACTTCAACAGCGCGCTTGACGTCGGTCGGCTCTAGAACGAAGCCCTTGCCCACGAGATCGTAGAGCTTGCCGAGCACGTGGCCGGCAAGCTCGGTGTCGTGCTTTTCGCCGGTTATCTCGATGCCACCGGTGGTAATAGACAGGCGTACGCCGAGCGCTTTCTCAAGCGCGAGTGCGTTGTTGTCGTGGCTGCCGAACAACTCGTGCAGACGCCGCGTATCGGCAAAGCCGAATTCAGCCGACGAGCTCGTTGGCTTTCTCCAGGAGTTTGTCGAGGCCGCTGGGGTCCTTGCCACCGGCCTGGGCAAAGTCGGGCTTGCCTCCACCGCGACCGCCGACCAGCGGGGCCAGCTCCTTGATAAGCTTCCCGGCGTGCACGCGGTCAGCCAGCGCGCCCGAAGTCGCCGCCACCACCGCCACGCCCGATCCGGTGTCGCCCGCCAGCACCACCACCACCGAGTCGAGCCCGGCGCGCAGTCGGTCGGCCATCTCGCGCAGACCACCGGCGTCCAAGCCATCGGCACGGGCCACCACCGCATGGCCCCCGGCTACCTCGCGCGCCGCAGCACGTGCGTTTTCTACAGCGTCGCCCGAGCGGGCACGACTCTGCTCAGACAGCCGACCTTCGAGCTCGCCCTTGGCCTCGAGTAATTTTTCCAGTTTCCCCACCACTTCGTCGACGCCACCGCGCAGCAGGCCAGCCACGGTGGAGAGCAACTCGTCGCGGGTCTGCAGCGCGCCCAGTGCGCCTGCGCCGCTGACCGCCTCAACGCGTCTTACTCCCGCCGCCACGCCCGACTCGCCCGCGAGCCTCAGCAAGCCAATATCGCCCGTACGAGCCACGTGGGTACCGCCGCAGAGCTCGACCGAGTAGTCACCCATGCGCACTACGCGCACGAGGTCCCCGTACTTCTCGCCAAAGAAGGCCAGTGCGCCGGTGGCCAGCGCATCGTCGTAGGACATCTCGGCGACCGTCACCTCGAGGTTGTCGCGAATTACGCCGTTTACTTCTCTTTCAATCTCGGCCAGCAGCTCGGCCGCGACCGGCCCGTCGTGTTTAAAATCAAACCTGAGCCTGGCCGCGTCGACCAGGGACCCGGCCTGGTGGGTGTCGTCGCCAAGGTGATGACGCAGGGCCGCGTGCAGGAGATGGGTGACCGAGTGGTTAAGGCGTATGGCCTGCCGCCGCTCTTCGTCCACGCCCAGGCTCACCGTGTCACCCAGCGAAAGCTCACCCTCGGCCACGCGTGCCACGTGCACTGAAACGTCGGAGGCGCCCTTGCGGGTGTCGAGCACTTCGAGCGTCGCGCCGTTAGAGGTGCTCATGAAACCGGTGTCGCCCACTTGACCGCCGCTCTCGGCGTAAAACGGGGTAACGGCAGTCACGACTTCGACCTCGTCGCCAACCGTCGCGCTCGCCACAGGCGCGCCGGCCTTGCCCAACGCTATAACCTCGGACTCGGCCAGCAACTGCCAGCTGCCCTCGAAACTGCTGCCGCCCTTCTCGCGGGCCAGCGCGACCATGCGCGTGAGGTCAACCGCGGCGGCACCCTTGCGACGCGCACCGCGTGCACGCTCGCGCTGCTCTTCGAGCGCCGCCTTGAAGCCGTCCACGTCAACCTCGATACCGCGCGACCTGAGGATGTCCTGGGTCATGTCGAGCGGAAAACCGTAGGTGTCGTAGAGACGGAAGGCCGTCTCGCCGTCCAGGCGCCGCGAGGAGCCGCTGGCCGAAAGTTGACCCGCGGCCTCGTCGAGATGGGCCACGCCGCGATCCAGGGTAAGCGAAAAACGCAGCTCTTCTTCTTCCACCCCGGCAACGATGGCCTCGCGACGGTCACTGAGTTCGGGGTAGGCCGCACCCATGCCTTCTATGACCGACTCGCAGACCCGGGCAAAAAAAGTGCCTTCGAGCTCCAGGCTGCGACCATGCCGAGCGGCCCTTCTCAGCAGCCGCCTCAGCACGTAGCCCCGGCCCTCGTTGGAGGGCTCAATGCCGTCGGCAAGCATGAATGAAACCGCGCGCGCGTGGTCGGCCAGCACGCGCATGGAAACGTCGTGTTCAAGATCCTTGCCGTAGTCGAGACCCGACATCTGCTCGGCCCGAGCTACCAGGCCGCGCAAGAGCGTGCCGTCGTAGTTGTTGTCCACGTTCTCCAGCACCGCCGCCACCCGCTCAAGGCCCATGCCGGTGTCAACGTGGCGCATGGGCAAATCGTGCAGCTCGCCGGTGTCGTCGCGGTTGTACTGAATGAAGACCAGGTTCCACAGCTCGATGTAGCGAGCGCAACCGGCGTTTACCTCGCACTTGTGGCCCGCGACGTGCTGCATGTCGCAAGAACCTTCGCCGCGGTCTATGTGGATTTCCGAGCAGGGCCCGCAGGGCCCGGTTTCACCCATCTCCCAGAAGTTGTCTTTCTCGTCAAAACGCTGCACCCGATCAGACGGTAGCCCCGAAATCTTTTTCCAGAGCTTCTCGGCTTCGTCGTCGTCGCGATAAACGGTGGCGTAGAGCTTGTCGGCCGGCAGACCCCAGGTGTGAACAAGCAATTCCCAGGCCCACTCAATGGCCTCGGCCTTGTAGTAGTCGCCGAACGACCAGTTGCCGAGCATCTCGAAAAAGGTGTGGTGGTAAGTATCTCGCCCGACTTCTTCAAGGTCGTTGTGCTTGCCCGAAATACGCAGGCACTTCTGACTGTCAACGACGCGAGAGGCCGGTGCCTCGGTGTTGCCTAGAAAGATGTCCTTGAAGGGAACCATGCCGGCGTTGGTGAACATCAGCGTGGGATCGGCGCGCGGAACCAGCGGCGCACTGGGCACCACCAGGTGACCCCTGGACTCGAAGAACTCGAGAAAACTCGATCGAACTTTCTCCCCCCGCATGTCGTTTTGTTACAGGTATTGCACGGGCTTGTCACCCGTTGGGGTCAGCAGGATCCTCGAACTGTTCGGCCAGCAGCGGCTCGACCAGCCGGGCCACGAGATCTTCGTCAAAGCCCCGCCTGGCCAGGTAGCGCGCGGCCGCCACTCCATCACCAGTAGAAGGGTCACCGGCAACGCTGCCGCTACGGTCACGGCTTGCGAGAAAAGACTTGAGTAGACGGCGGGCGAGCTCCTCCTGGCCCTCGTCGTCGACCAGTCGGCCAACCACCGAAACCGCGAGTTCCTGCTCAATGCCCCTGCTGCGCAGCTCGGCAACCAACCGTTCGCGGCCCCAGCCCCGTCGCTGGTAGCGGAGCTTGACGTAATCTTCGGCCCAGGCCCGGTCGTCGAGCAGTCCGAGCTGCTCCATGCGCTCTAACGCATGGGCAACATCGGGGGGCTCGTGTCGACGCCCCAACGCCTGCGCCAGCGTCGCCCGGCTCTTTGCCGAGCGCGCCAGCAGATCAAGCGCCTGCTTTACTGCCGGTATGGTACCTTCCGCTTCGGCATCTTCCGATGCAGCAGCCAGCCCCTGACCCGGTTTACTCGGCGACGGCCTGCTCCGCGGGAGATGCCTGTTCCGCGGGAGATGCCTGCTCCGCGGGAGATGCCTGCTCCGCGGGAGATGCCTGTTCCGCGGGAGATGCCTTCTTCGTGGGAGATGCCTTCGCTTTATCAGCTACCGGCTCGGCCGCATCGCTGGCTACGGAATCGTTACCATCGGCATCGTCGACTGCGGAGTCGCTGCTACCTGCGCCGCCTTCAAGCACCGTCAGCTCGGGCGTGCCCGAATCTGCCAGGCCAAGCTCGCTGCGCAGGCCCAACTCTATGGCGTTGGAGATGTCGGGGTTTTCGCGCAGGAACTCGCAGACGTTCTCGCGGCCCTGGCCGATACGGTCTTCACCGTAGGAGTACCAGGATCCGCTCTTCTCAACGAGGCCGAACTCAACACCGAGGTCGAGTATTTCACCCTGGCGGTTGACGCCATGGCCGTAGAGTATGTCGAACTCGGCTTCACGAAAGGGCGGCGCGATTTTGTTCTTGACCACCCTCACCCTGGTACGGTTGCCCACCGACTGCTCACCCTGCTTGATGGCACCGATACGGCGTATGTCGAGCCTGACCGAGGAGTAGAACTTGAGCGCGTTGCCACCGGTGGTGGTCTCGGGGCTGCCGAACATTACGCCGATCTTCATGCGTATCTGGTTGATGAAAATCAGGATGGTGTTCGAACGGGAGATGGTTCCTGTGAGCTTGCGCAGGGCCTGCGACATGAGGCGGGCCTGCAGGCCGACGTGGGAGTCGCCCATTTCGCCCTCTATCTCAGCCCGCGGCACAAGCGCGGCCACCGAGTCGACCACCAGCACGTCCACCGCGCCGCTGCGGATAAGCGTGTCGGTTATTTCGAGCGCCTGTTCGCCATTGTCGGGCTGGGAAATAAGCAGGTCAGTAGTGCTCACGCCCAGCTTGCGGGCGTAAGACACGTCGAGCGCGTGCTCGGCGTCGATGAAGGCCGCAACCCCACCGGTCTTCTGCACCTCGGCTACTGCGTGCAGGGCCAGGGTGGTCTTGCCCGACGACTCGGGGCCGTAGACCTCGATGATGCGACCACGCGGCAGGCCACCCACGCCCAGGGCGACGTCCAGGCCCAGCGAACCCGACGACACCGTGTCGATGTCGCGCGAAGTGTTGTCGTCGCCCAGCCTCATGACCGAGCCCTTGCCGAACTGCTTGTCGATCTGGTCGAGTGCCAACTCGAGCGCCTTGTCGCGCTCGGCTCCCTCGGGCCGCTTACCGTCGGCCGACATCGGAAACCCACTCTTACTGCTCTTGTCCGTGGACTTAGCGCCCTTGCCCTTCGCATTTCTTATCTGCCTCGCCATCTTTCTTTCCTCCTCACTGGCCCTCGCGGGCCGTTGTTGTACCTTTCAGTTTCTACTACTCGATTTCCTGTTAATCCGCCGCGTAATCATCCGCTACGCCGCACGCCAAATCCCGAACGCCAGGGCTCAAGGCCAAGCAGGTAACGCCTGGTCCAGTCCAGCGCGAGCTGGCTCGAAAGCACGCGAATCCATTCGCGGTTGCCGCCCAGATTGTAAGTGCGGGCGCAGGCGCCGCCCTCCAGGTAAATGTCTTCCCCCGCAGAAACTTCGCCGCCGGAAAAAGCACCCTCGGAGAACAGATCGCCGGCCATGCCTATGCACACCGTACCCACCGGCTTGTCGTCGCTGCCCCCGCCCGGGCCGGCTATGCCGCTTACGGCCACTGCCAGGTCGGCGCCGCTCAATCGACGCGCGCCCAGGGCCATCTCGGCTACGGTCTCTTCGCTCACTGCTCCATACATTGCCAGGGTCACTCCGCTTACTCCCAGTACCTTTTCTTTAACACTCTGGCTGTAGGCGACAATCCCGCCCGTGTAATAATCTGAACAACCCGCGACATCGGTCAGCCTGCGACTGATCAATCCACCGGTGCACGATTCAGCAGTTCCAAGTGTAAGACCCCGGCGGCTCAAAAGCTGACCCACCTCCTGCTGCATGGTCGTGTCGCCCTCGGCGTAGACCGCGTCACCCAGCCGACGGTGCACTTCTTTAGACAATTCGTCGAGCTCGCGCTCGGCGGCTTCGGGCTGCCCGGCCACCGACACGCGCACCGACAGGTCGGGAAAACTGGCCCTGAAAGCCAGGCGCCCACGCGCGGGATCAATGGCGCCAAGCAGCGCCTCGTCCAGTGCCGACTCGCTCATGCCGAAGGTCTGAAAAGTGCGCGACACAAAGCGCCGGTCGGCGTCGGCCTGCCCACGCAGCCACGGCAGCACCTGCTCTTCGAACATGGCTTTCATCTCGTGGGGAACGCCGGGCAGCACCACGCCCACGGCGCCGCCTTCGATGTCAAAACGATAGCCCGGCGCCGTTCCCCGCTGGTTGGGCAAGGGCACGGCGCCCTCGGGAAACATGGCCTGCTTGAGGTTGTTGTCGGGCATCGAACGGCCCACGCGATCAAAGAAACCCCTTATGGCGTCGGCCTGTTCCTCGTCGAGCAGCAACTTGCGGCCGGTAAAGCGAGCCACGGTCTCAGTGGTAAGATCGTCTGCCGTGGGCCCCAGGCCGCCGGTAGAAATCACGACGTCTGCCATAGCCGCCTGCCAGGCCCAGCTTATGCGCTCGCTGTCATCGCCAACGGTGATAACCGAGACCACCTCTACACCCTCGGCCGACAGGCGGTCGGCCAGCCAGTTGGAGTTGGTATCGGTGGTGCGGCCGCTCGTGAGCTCGTCACCGGTGGAAATTATGGCAGCAGTTTTGATCACGTTTCAGTCATGCAGGCCTGATCGCTAAGGCCCGACCTCTTTTGTAGCATAGATTTTCGCCCTTTGTTCGCCCCCACGTCATCAAATCTTCTAAGTGCCGGGAATCAAACCAAAAGCAAGAAACACGCGACAGGCGATGTTGGCGTAAACACCGGCCATGAGATCGTCGGCCACGATTCCAAGGCCTCCGGGCAAGCGCTCGGCCGGCCCACAGGGCCATGGCTTGGCTATGTCGGCGGCCCTGAAAAGCAGGAAGGCAAGCACGAATACCGGCAGGCTCGTGGGCAGAAAGGCCACGGCCACGAGAAAGCCCACTACCTCGTCAATAACCACGCGCGAGGGGTCTTTCTGGCCGAAGTCGCGGGCACACACACCCGCCGACCAGATGGCCACGGCCACGGCCGCCGCCAGTGCGAGCAGGTAGACGGGAACTGAGTATCCGGCCAGGGCGGCAAACAGCGGTGCCAGGGCCAGGCCAGGCAGGGTGCCGAAGGTGCCCGGGGCAACGGGCGCGTATCCGGTGCCCGCACCCGTGCCGAGAAATAGCGCCAGTCGTCTCAAGCAGTCTGCTTCCAGCCCAACAGCCCGTAGACACCGGCCAGGCCCAGCTCGAGGCCCAGGTTGAGCCAGCCCATCAACCCCGAGGGCTCGGGAGCGGTGACCAGCATGACCAGCAGGCGGCCAGCGGCAACGCCCAGCCAGAGTATGGCGAGCACACCCATCACTGCGGCCCGGTCGGCAAAAGATTCGCGCATGGCGTAGAGGGCCACACCACCCATTGCCACCATCATGCCGCCGTAAAGCGCGCCGATTTCGCCCCAGCCGTCGCCCTGCCCCGGCATGACGGTCAGGTTGGCGAGATCGGCCACGGCCTCGGGCAAGGCCAGCGCAAACAGGCCGAACCCGACCAGCACAGCGCTCACTATCCTCAATACGCGAGTTGCTTCCATGCTTACTCCTCGAGGCGCCGGGCATAAAAAAGCGCCACCTGCAGAGACTATTAGCGCAGGAGGCGCACGGCAAGCGAATTGTGTGCGATAGCGGTTACTTCAGCGGCCAGGAGCCCATGACCACCATGGCCAGCGGGCCCGATGAAGACGGCCCGTAGGGCAGCAGGCGGCGCCAAGCCGAGACCGGACTGCCGTCGAGTTCGTAGGCCCGGATCTCTGCGGGGTGACCCGCCCCGGGTGCCACCAGTATCTCGTCTGAGCCGTCGGCGTCAATGTCAACCAACGTAACGGTACCACCGGTAGTGTAGCCGGCATCAAAGGCGTAAAAGCTCACCGGCAAGCCGGAAAGCGGGTCGAGATAAACGCTGCCGTCTCCGTTCCAGGCCTTGACCCAGGGCCTTCCCACCGCGGGCACAGTGACGATCTCATCGCTGCCGTCACCATCTAGGTCGCCGCGGGCGATAGCCAGACCGTTGTAGTCCGGAGCCGGGTAGGCGAGCCACTCGCGCACCTGTGTACCGTCGGCCTCAAACACCCTGACCAACGACAGACCGCGCGCCGGCCCGATCACTATTTCTTGGCCGGGGCTTGAAGATACGTCGGCCACCACGGCCACCCCGCCGTTGGCGTCGACATCGAGGCCGAAGAAGGAGTCGCCGTTGCTGAAGGCAAAAAACATCCCCGAGTTGAGCCAGGAGAGTTGGCCTTCCAGGCTCATATCAATGACGGTGTGCGTGTAGACCCTGACATCGCCCTGGTTGGAGTCGGACTGTATCATCAGCAGCTCATCCCAGCCGGTGCCGTCGACGTTGCCCGCCGCCAGGTTCACACCCCCGCCCATACCCGCATAGTCAGCCGACAAGACAGCCACCTTCTTGCGCCTGCGAATGGCGTCGTAGAGTTCGACCCTGCGGTCGCCGCTGTCGTGTCCCGCGGCCACGGCGATCATGGGAGGGGTCTGCCAGATTGAATCGTTGGGCGCGAGCGTGGCCAACGCGAGGTCGCCCGTCACGCTGCCCCTGAGTACGTTGGCGCGCAGACCGCGTCGGCGACCGACCGTGTTGCGACACTGAAGGCCCGCGCCACGACCGCCCTGCCAGCCCGCCACGAATATCCTCGTGCGCGGCCCACGGCCGGTGGCAACGCGCCATATCTCGCTGCCGTCAACGCCCGACAACACCACCGCCCTGCCACCACCCCTGCGGCCGCGGGGCGAGTCGCCGGGACTGCCGACCACGAGATCGTTGACACCATCGTTGTTAAAATCTTCGGCGCCGGACAGGGCCTGCCCGTAGCGCTCCTTGATGCGCGTACCCTCTTTGCTCCACAGCACCGAACCGTCGGCGCCCGAAAAAACATAAACGATCCCAGCCGACGCGTTTCCGCCCACCAGTTTCTCGGGTGCAGACACGGCCAGGTCGGCCACGCCATCGCTGTTGACATCGCCCAGGTCGGCCAGTGCCTTGCCGAACGACGCGCCTACCACTGCCACCGGCTCGGTGAGTTGCCTGACCAGGGGACCGGTGGAGGAGTAGAGCCTCACGGCGCCGGCCTTGTTCAAGCCGCCTATGTCGGCGCCCGGCACACCAACTGCAAAGTCGACCACGGTATCGCCGTCGAGATCGCCGGTTACCTGCACCGCCTTGCCTGTGTTTTCGTCGCCGGTGCTGCCATCGAGCTCGAGTATGACGCTTGCAAAGTTGGCTCCCGAAAGAACCCGTAACATGCCCGCGTCGAGCGCCAGCCCCACGTCGGCCAGGTGCGCACCAACTATTACGTCAGCCACCCCGTCACCGTTCATGTCGCCTGCGGCTCGCGCCGATATCGCGCTGCCCCAGCGGTCCCACTGGGCCAGCCCCCAGGCACTGTCCACCACCGCGCCGGTTGCCACCGAGAGCAGGTGCAGGGCACCGGTTTTTTCCTGGGCTATGTCCTTTGCCAACGGCGCGCCAACGAGTAGGTCGGCCAGTCCGTCGCCGGTGAGATCGGGCGTGGCCTCGATCACGCTGCCAAGCCCGGCATTCGTAGAAGAACCCTCGAGCACAAAAAGCTCACTGCCCGAGCTCGAATAAATCGTCACCTTGCCGGCACCCGACCAACTGCCACCAGCCGGCTTGGCCACGTCCCAGCCTCCCGAGCCTACGGCTAACTCGGCAGCGCCATCGCCGTCTATGTCGTCTATGAAGGCAACGGCTTCTCCCAGGTGTTGGCCGTCCTGGCTGCCGTTAACCCTGAACACCACCCGGCCCGTGCTTCCCGAGTAAATCCTCAGGCCACCGGCGTCTACGGTGCCCGTCGATCGCTTGTCCCTGCAAGGCAGTCCGACGGCGATGTCGGCAACGCCGTCGCCGTCAAAGTCACCGCTAGCCGCCACTGCGTGGCCTGCCCTGTCGCCCTCGTAGTTGCTTTCCTGGCACCTGGTCGATGCCGAGAACGCCGGGCTCGGCGCCAACGCCAGCCCCGCGATCAGCAGCCCGCTGAGCACCACCGCGTAGAGCGCAGACCCTGGCACAGGCTGCAAAAATTCTGCTCGCACTCTTACGGACATGTCAGCCCCACCGAGAGGTCACCCACGGCCGTGCGCAGGATAGCAAGCGCGTCAGAAGCCATTACCGCCCCGCTCGAGTCGACGTCGCACTCGCAGGCCGGACACACGGTCGAACCTACCGCCGCCTGCAGGGCCAGCAGTGCGTCGCTGGCCGAGGGCAGCTGGGGTGCAACCGCGCCCGACTGGGGCGCGCCACAGCGGCAGGCACCAGCGTATGAAAAAATCTCTGCTGCGCCGTCGACCCCGTCGCAATCAGAAAGAAACACGATGCTCGCGCCGTCATCGGAAATCGAGCCCTGCTCGGCATAGCAGGACTCGCCACCCGATACCCGGGCCACACCGCCGTCGGTGACGCGCAGCACTTCCTGGCTCAAGGCAGCCGGCAACTCGGGCGCGCAGGCCCGGGTCCACACCAGCACCTGCCCGCTGCCGTCAACGGCCACATCGCTGTTGCTGCAGTACTCGTCGTCATCGCTGAGCTGGGTGATAACGCCCGCCCCCGCGACAGAAAATATCTCGAGACTCTCGTCCTGGTTCTCGATCCCGTGACCGCAGTCGCTCTCGAAGGCCACCGTGGACGCGTTTCTACTCGGCACCGGGTGCTCGCTCACGCAGAACTCGTCGGGCCCCACCGTGAGTTGCACGACGTTGCCCGCGACATCGGAGCTGAATATCTCCACGGCGTTGTCGGGGTTGGAACCGGCCAGGTCGCAGTCGCTGTCAAACACCACCACAGTGCCCCAGTAGTCGATCGACGGGTGCAGGCTGGTGCACGCGCCCGAGCCGAGGTCGTCGCTCAGCTGAACGGTGCTCGAAGCAACCGGATCATGAAAAAACACTTCGACGCTCGCGTCGCCGTTGCGCCCCGACATTGAACTGTCCAGGTCGCAATCGCTTTCGAAAACCACGCCGTTGCCCTGTCCATCGACCGATGGCGCCAGGCTGTTGCAATCACTGCCGCTGGTGAGTTGTTCGATCACCGGGGAAGACGGCACAGGCGAGACCCTGAAGATTTCGAAACTGCCATCGGGGTTGGCGCCCGTATGGTCGCAGTCGCTTTCGAAGAACACCCAGACCGTGTTGGCCCCACTCACGGCTGAACCGTTGCTGCAGCCCGAAGACACGGTGAGCTGCTCGAGCAGGCCGGTGTCCGAAACAATCATTATCTCGCGGTTTTCGTCGCCGTTGAGGCCCTCCGGGTCGCCGCTGCCGACAAACACGGCCATGCTGCCCGAACCCGCGGTGGCTGGGTCGGAAACAGAGTCGGGCGTAGCAAACGAGCTCAGCTGGTACATCGCTGCCAGTGCCGGTCCAGCCCCCGAAAGCACGCAGGCCGACGCCCAGGCGAGCGCGCACAGCGCCGCCTTGCAGGTGCGTCCCGGGCCGCGGCCGCGGGTCGGCTTCCTGTCATACTCAGTGACCATCAAACGTGGATACCCACTAATAATGCTACAGAGCGCGCGGTCCCGCTGTCTACCAACAAACGTGCCCAGCAGCGCATTCAGTGCCTTGACCACAAGGCAAACGCCTTGCTGCCGGCGCATTCACGTTGTAAACCGGCAGGCATGGAGCTCGAAAAAGAACTACAGACAGCCGTTGAAGCAGCCCGTGCGGGCGGCGCCGTGGTGCGAAAGTACTTCCGCGGCGACTACGAAGTGCACGAAAAAGCGCCCGACAACCCGCTCACCATTGCCGACACCGAGGCCGACGAAGCCATCAAGCAGGTCGTGCTCGGTGCCTTTCCCGACGACGGCTGGCTGTCCGAAGAAACCCGCGACTCGCCCGAGCGCCTGTCCAAGGAGCGGGTGTGGATAGTCGACCCCCTGGACGGCACCAAGGAGTTCGTGCAGAACATCCCGGAGTTCTGCGTCTGCGTGGGCTTCACCATGGGTGGCGTGGTGCAGGTGGGCGTGTGCTACAACCCGATCACCGAAAAGCTGTTTGCCGCCGCCAGGGGCCAGGGCATGACGCTCAACGGCGAGCCGGCTTCGTGCACCGCCACCACCGAGCTGTCCGCAGCCACGGTGCTTGCCAGTCGCTCGGAAACCGGGCGCGGCGAGTGGGACGATTACGACCAGCTGATGCAGGTTAAACCCACTGGCAGCGTAGCTTACAAGTTTGCGCTCATAGCCGGCGGCGAGGCCGACGCCACTTTTTCGCTCACGCCCAAAAACGAGTGGGACATATGCGCGGGCACGATGCTGGTCGAAGAAGCCGGCGGCACGGTGACCGATCGTTTCGGGCGCCCGCTGACGTTTAACAACGCCAAGACTCTGTTGCCCGGCCTGATAGCCAGTGGCGCCGCGCTGTGGCAGCCGCTGCGCGACATCATACTCGAGAAATCAGGCGAGTAGCGCCCTCGCTGACTGAAGCCGGCGGGCTTCAGTCGGCCGTGAGCAGCCCGTCGTCGGCGCTGGCCACGGCGGCCCGGCCCATGGTCAGCTTATCGGTGCGGGCGTAAGAGCGATCGATGACATCGATGGCCAGGCGAAACGCCATCAGTGCTGCGCGCTCCAACGAATCGGTGCGCGGCAGCTTGGCCTTGAGCGGGTCCACGTAACTGCCCGAGCGGTACATGGCAAAGTGCAGATGCGGCCCGGTCGCGCGGCCGGTGGAACCCACGTAGCCGATAACCTGCCCCTTGTTGACCCTGGCACCGGCCTGCACGCCTTCGGCTATGCGCGACAGGTGGGCGTAGCCGGTCTCCCAGATCGGGTCGTGCATGAGCTTGACGAAGTTGCCGTTGGCCCAGTCAAACTTGGCCTTGCTCACGGTGGCGTCGGCCACCGCACGCACAGGGGTGCCTCGGGGCGCCGCGAAATCGACGCCGTAGTGCGGCATGCGTTTCTTGAGCACCGGGTGAAAGCGGCCCTGCGAAAACACCGAGCTGATGCGCGAAAAATCCACCGGGTAGCGCATGAAGTAACGACCGAGAGCCTTGCCGTCGCGGTTGAAGTAGCCCTGTATCATCTCGTCGGTCTTGGCAAAGTAAAAACCTTCCCAGATCTTGTCGCGGTTGTTGATCTCAACGGCCAGCAGCCGCCCTGCTTCAACCGACTCACCGCCCCTGCGACGCAGCTCCTCGTAGGCCACCCTGAAGGTGGCGCCGGGCCTGAGGTCGCGTGAAAAGTTAAGCTCCCAACCCAGCACCTCGGCTGCCTCTGAAACGATTTTTTCGGGCACGCCGTGGGAGAGCGCAGACTCGTAAAGGCTGCTCTCTATGGTGCCGGCGGCCACCCTCAGCCTACGATCAAATACCACCTGGCGGCGACTGGCCACTACCTTTTCACCGTCGAGTTCTTCGACCAGCTCGGTGCGCGGGCCAATGTCGAGATTAAGACGCACGAGTTGCGGGTCGGGCCCCTCGAAGGTCAGCCCGAGTCGCTGCCCCGCAAATATGCGGTTGAGGTTATAAATGCGCTTGGCGGCCGATATCCAGGTGTCGGTGCTGTCGGGCGACAGGCCAGCCGCGTCGAGCACCTCGGATACCGTCTCACCGTTGCGTATTCGGTGTTCGATGGTCACTAGATACGCGCCCTCGCGGTCCTTTCCACGCTCGGCCACGAGCTGGCGAAACCTGCGGCCCAAGTCGCGAGTGTCGTAGCGGTGGGCGGGAGCACGAAATATTACAGTCTCAGTATCTTCCTGCTCAAAGACCGCCTCGGAGAGCGGGTCGAAGGACAGGCTGTAGGGGTTCGAGCCGTCAAGCGCGCGGCCGTCGGCCACCAGATCGTAACCGCCTCCTGCACCGGGGCGGCTGAAGCCCGAAAGTGGTGAGATCCGTTCGGCCCGTAGCGTGCCCGGTGGCAGCGGCGGACCCATTGCCAGCGCTCTAGCCGTGACCACCACATCGTCGCGCATCCTGGCTGGCGGGGGTGGCCCCACCATGCCCATCGACAACATGGCTACGGCTTGGTCTGCCAAGGGCTGTTCGGTGGGCAGCGCGGCCGAGGCCTGCTGCCCTGGCCCGGGCTCGGTCGTGTCAGCCTGAGCGGTCACGAGGTCGGTCTTTACGGCAGCGTCAATTTCATCCTTGTCGGCAAACAGCGAAAATCGCCACAAACTGCGTTCTGTCTTGCTTTCGACCACACCCGGCCCGGACTGGCCGGCCTCCAGCAGGTCGTCGTCGGTGGTCGGCGGACCTATCTGGGCAGCAAAAGAGTCGCCTATGCCGTAAACCGAGCCATAGGCACCAACGCGCACTATTTCGCCCACCGAGGGCAGTTGGCTGATGGCCAGTGTCATTCCACCGCCGAACGACGCGTTAACCGGTGCCGCAAAACGGCTCGACTGGCCGTCTGAATACTGGCCGAGAGTAGACTGGCCCTCGGGATATACAGCCCCAGGAGCGTTGCCCGACAAAGACCCAGCGCTCTGGCCGGCCCAGGCCTGCTTGCCGGCCAGCGCCATGCTGAAAAAGCCGGATTTCATGGGCAGGGCCCGGGTATTGGAGGCCACACGGGCCAGCACCAGCTTGTAGGGCTGCTGCGCCTGGCCGCCGGGTGCCACCAGGGCAAACATAGACGCGCAGGCCACCCCGACCATCAAGGCCTGGGGACTTATATGCCGCTCGACCTCATCGACGAGCTTCCGCCACCACTGCAATACCACCACTTCTACCCGCCTGTTCGACTATCCGGCCCGTGGGCCTTGAGTCCATGCGCTTGTAAAAGCGCAACATTAAGGGTGCCCTCCCGGGGTCTGGATGTCAACGACTTCGAGGGGTTGGACAGCATTATTAAGGGGGTCGCTTGCGACGGCCAGCTGTTGTAGTTTCAAGCCTGATTTAGGGGCTGATTTAGGGGCCGATTACCGGCCTGGCGGGCCGTCGCGGGCTTCCCGTAGAGGGCCGATCTACGACGCAGCGCGACAGAGCCGAGCGGCTGCAGAAGTCAACCGACATACCAGGTGCCAAACATGACGAAACGACTGCTGGGATTGGACGTGGGCGACCGCCGTATCGGGCTGGCGCTGAGTGACCCGTTGGGGCTCACCGCACAACCTCTCTCCGTGGTCGAGCGAAAGTCCTGGAAACGCGACATAGCTGCCATAATGGAGGCCGTGGGAGACAACGAGATAGAAGCCTTCATCGTGGGCTTGCCGATATCGATGAGCGGCAATGACAGTGAGCAGGCCGACCGCGTGCGCCACTTCTGCTCTCACCTCGAACGCGAAACAAAACTCGCTGTTCACCTGCAGGACGAGCGCCTCAGCACCGCCGAAAGCGAGCGCCTGTTGATAGCTGCCGGCACGCGCCGAGATCGCCGCCGGCAGAGCGTGGACATGACGGCCGCGACCTTGATACTGCAATCGTGGATGGACAAGTCGTGAGCGAACGCGCGCCTCGCAGATGGTACCACGCCGCCGGTGGCCCCGGGCCGCGGCTGATATTCGGCCTGGCCGCCGTGCTGCTGCTGGCGGGCATCGGTCGTGTTACGTGGCTGGCCCTTGTGCCGCAAACCATCAGCCCCGCGATCGAGTTGCAGATTGCACCGGGTGCGAGCGCCCGCGACATAGCCGCCGGGCTCGAAGAAAACGGTGTCGTGCGCAGCGGCCGCGTGCTCAGGCTTCTGGCCCGCCTGGGCTCAGCCGACAGGGATTTTCACCACGGGGTGCATCGCTTCGAGGGCGAGATCACGCCCCTGGCCGTGCTCGCTGAACTGACCACGCCCTCGCGCGACACGGTGCGCGTCACCATTCCCGAGGGCCTGCGCGTTGCCCAGGCCGCGCGCCTGCTCGAAGAGGCCGGCGTGCTCGAAGCCGACGAATACGTGAAGGCCGCCTGCGAATCAGACTTCCTCGCGGTCACCGGCGCGCCCACGGAATCGAACTGTTCGGAGGGCTACCTGTTTCCCGACACCTACTACCTGTCGCCGGGCATGGCGGCGGCCGACATCGTGCGGCTGCAACACAGGCGGCTGTTGACCGTGCTCAACGACCTGGGAATTTCTGACGACGGCTCGGCCGGTTTCAAGGGAAGCTCGCCGGCGATTGCCGACACCCTCAAACTGCTCACCCTCGCGTCGATCATACAGAAGGAGAGCTACCGCACCGACGAGCAGCCGCTGGTAGCGTCGGTGTTTATCAACCGGCTCGAGCGCGACATGAAACTGCAGGCCGACCCCACCGTGATCTACGGCATACTGGCCTCGGGACGGGAGTGGGACGGAGATATCCGCCACAGCGACCTGCGCGAAGACACGCCGTATAACAGCTACGTGCACCGCGGGCTTCCGCCCGGCCCCATCTGCAGTCCCGGCAAGGGAGCCCTGTCGGCCGCGCTCAACCCGGCCACCAGCGATTTCCTGTTCTTCGTGGCCGACGGCAAGGGCACGCACCGCTTCTCGCGCACGGTGGCCGAACACCAGGCCGCCGTACGCCAATACCTCGCCCAGCGTTAGCAAGCGGGAAGCGTTGATTTTTGCCTTCTGTTCGCCCATGCTGGAAGCATGGAACCACTCACCAAGCGGCAACGTGAAGTCCTCAATCTCATAGAGCAGTACCTGGAAGACAACGGCTGCGCGCCCACCCTCGACGAGATCGGCAGTCAACTGGGCATGCGTTCGATGGCCACCGTGCACAAGCACGTCAGTTCGCTGGAGGCCAAGGGCTACATCCGTCGTCACTGGAACCAGAGCCGCGCCATTGAGATGGTTGATCAGTACCAGCGTCCGCGATCGGTGAGCCTGCCGTTGCTTGGGCGGGTGGCCGCCGGTTGCCCGATTGAAGCCATCGAACACGACGACAGCATCGACGTGCCCGAGAGCATGGTACGCAACCGCAACACCTACGTGCTCGAAGTGAGGGGCGACTCGATGGTGGACGACGCCATCCTCGACGGCGACTACGTGGTCGTCGAAGAAAAACCCGACCCCACCAACGGAGACGTGGTGGTGGCCAGCATAGACGGCGAGGCAACCGTCAAGCGTTTCTTTCGCCAGGGCGACGGCAGCGTGCGGCTGCAGCCGGCCAACCCCAACTTTGAACCCATCGTGGTGTTCGACCGCGACCTCGAGATAAGGGGCAAAGTGGTCGGCGTACTGCGCAACTGCAGGTAGCCGCGCGAAATCGCCCGTGGCGCAAAGCGAAGACAGCCTGGGTGTGTACGTGCACCTGCCGTGGTGCGTGACCAAGTGCCCCTACTGCGACTTTAACTCCTATGCGTCGACCGAGTTCCCTGAGCAGCGCTACACCGACTCGTTGTTATCCGAGCTGGCCTGGTCGGCCGAGCAAGTTCAGTGGCGCGACCGTAAGGCCACGAGCGTGTTCTTCGGGGGCGGCACGCCGTCGTTGTTCGGGGCAGGCAGCCTGGCCGCGGTGCTCGACGCCATCGACCAGCACCTGGGCCTCGCCCAGGACTGCGAGATAACAGCCGAGGCCAACCCCGGCACGCTTGAAGGCGCCGCCGTAGAAAAGCTCTCGGCCATGCGCGCGGCGGGCATAAACCGCATCAGCTTCGGTGTGCAGTCGTTCGACGACCGGCTGCTGGACACTCTTGGCCGCGTGCACTCGGGCGCCGAAGCGCTTGCGGCGCTGGGGGCCGCCCACGAGGCGGGCTTCGAACGCATAAGCTGCGACCTCATCTTCGCCGTGCCCGGACAGACACTGGACGGCTGGCAACGCGACATCGAGCAGGCGCTATCGCTCGGCATCCTCGACCACCTGTCGACCTACGGGCTCACCTTCGAGCCGGGCACGGCCATGACCGGCATGCTCAAGGCGGGAATGATCGAGCGCGCCGACGAGGAGCTGGAGCTCGCCATGTACCGCGCGATCCGCAGCGCGACGGCAGACGCGGGCCTGCAGCACTACGAGATATCCAACTTCGCGCGCCCGGGGCGTGAGAGCCGCCACAACCTGGGCTACTGGCGCAGGCACGACTGGCTGGGCCTGGGCGCGGGCGCGCACGGCTTCACGTCACGCTCACCCGGTGCGCCGTGGGGCGAGCGCTGGGCAAACATTCGCCTGCCCGAAATATGGATGTCGGCCGGCAACGGACGCCGCCGTCATTTTGAAGAAACGCTCGACCGCGGGCAGGCCCTGGCCGAAACGCTGCTCATGGGCTTGCGAGTCAGCGAAGGCGTGAGCGAAGCCGACATCGAACAGCGTTTCTCGGTTGGTGCCGAGCAGGCCATGCCACGGCTTGCGCGCCTGGTCGACGACGGCCTCGTGCTGCGTGAGCAGGGGCGCGTGTCGTTGTCACCGCGCGGGCTGGAGCTGGCCGATTCGGTCATAGCCGAACTGGCCGGCTAGGGGCCCGGGGCGGCCTGCGAGCTGTCAGTCGGCAGGAGAGAGGCGCTTCATGTCGGCGTCGACCATCATGTCCACCAGCTCTTCGAAGCTCACCTGTGGTTTCCAGCCCAGCTTTTCGGCGGCGCGCTCGCTGTAGCCACGCAAGCGGTGCAACTCGGCCGGGCGCTTGAAGGCCGGGTCGATGAACACGTACTTCTCCCAGTCCTCTATGCCCACGCGCGCGAACGCTGCACTGCAGAAGTCGGCAATGGAGTGCGTGTTGCCGGTCGAGACAAGGTAGTTGTCAGGCTCGTCCTGCTGCAGCATGAGGTACATGGCCTCAACGTAGTCGCCCGCAAAACCCCAGTCGCGGTAACTGTCGAGGTTGCCCAGGCCGATCCTGTCCTGCATGCCCAGCTTGATGCGCACCACCGCGTCGGTGATCTTGCGCGTCACAAACTCCAGGCCGCGTATCGGCGACTCGTGGTTGAACAGGATGCCGTTGCAGCAGTACATGCCGAAACTCTCCTTGTAGTTAATGGTGATCCAGTAGGCGTATAGCTTGGAGATGGCGTAGGGGCTGCGCGGGTGAAACGGCGTGTTCTCGGTCTGTATGCCTTCTTCGTCGGAGCTGTTGCCAAACATCTCGCTGGTCGACGCCTGGTAAAAGCGCGTGGTGGGCGTGAAGTTCTTAATCGCGTTGAGCAGGTTGAGCACGCCCAGCGAATTGACCTCGGTGGTCAGGCGGGCTTGGTCCCAGCTGACGCCCACGAAACTCTGCGCCGCCAGGTTGTATACCTCGTCGGGGCGGACACGGCGGATGGCGTTGATCAACGATGCCTCGTCGTCCATGTTGCCTTCCACGTAGTCCACGTCGCCCGTGACACCCAGGTAGTCGAGGTTCTCGAACGCGTAGCGCGTGCTGCGCTGCAGCAGTCCGTACACGCGGTAGCCCTTTTCGAGCAGGAGCTTGGAAAGATAGGCGCCGTCCTGACCGGTGACGCCGGTTACAAAAGCTTTCTTGTCAGCCATCCGACAAGACTAGGCCAGCAGCGGCGGTCGGGCAAGCGGGCCAAGCGGGCGCATCGTGGGGCTGGCGCCCGACGCCCGCCTCAGTATTCGGGAAGGCCCTCGGCGTCGACCAGCAAGGGCGCGGCGCGGTCGCGGTCGGACAGCGTCAGCTCGAGGTCCTCGGGCCAGCGAATGCCTATCGAGGGGTCGTTGTAAGCCACGGCGTGTTCGCAGTCGGGCGCGTAGTAGTCGCTGCACGCGTACATGAAGTCGGCCTGCTCGCTCGTGACCACGAAGCCGTGCGCGAAACCCGCCGGCACAAACAACTGCAGGTGGTTGTCGGCTGACAGCTCGCAGCCGGTCCACTGCCCGAAGGTGGGCGAGCCGCGCCTTACATCGACCGCCACGTCGAACACGCAGCCCGAGGCCACCCACACGAGCTTGTCCTGGCCGCGCGGGTGCTGAAAATGCAGGCCGCGCAGTGTGCCCCGCGCCGACCGCGAGTGATTGAACTGCAGCGGCGCTATGGCCGGCAAGCCGGCAGCCACATAACGCTCGGCGTTGAACTGCTCCACGAAAAAGCCACGCTCGTCGCCGTGCAGCTCGGGCTCAACGACTAACACACCCTCGAGTTCGGTCTGGTTGACCTTCACTGCAGCTTCACCCGGCGCAATCTCTTCACCCGGCGGCCAACAGCGACCTGAGGTAATGGCCATAGTCGTTGTCCAGCGACGCGGCCAGGGCCTCGAGCGCAGCGTCGTCAATGAAACCCTTGTACCAGGCGATCTCTTCGAGGCAGGCGATTTTCAGCCCCTGCCGCTCCTCTATGGTCTGTATGAAGTTGGACGCCTGCAGCAACGCGGTGTATGTGCCCGTGTCGAGCCAGGCCGTGCCGCGGCCGAGCACCTCGACGGCAAGCTCATGGCGGTCTAGGTACACGCGGTTGACGTCGGTGATCTCGAGCTCGCCCCTTGCCGAGGGTGCAAGCGACGCGGCGATGTCGGTCACCTGCTGGTCGTAGAAGTACAGACCCGTAACCGCAAAGTTAGACCTCGGGTGGGCTGGCTTTTCTTCTAGCGTCAGGGCGTGGCCATCGTCGTCAAAGTCGACCACGCCGTAGCGCTCGGGGTCGCGCACCGGGTAGGCAAAAACAGTGGCTCCCTTTTCGCGCGCCGCGGCCACCGCCAGGGTGTCCTCGATGCCGTGGCCAAAGAAGATGTTGTCGCCCAACACGAGCGCCACCGGCTTCCCCTCGTTGAACTCGCGCTTGAGCAGAAAAGCCTGGGCGATGCCGCCGGGCTCGGGCTGGGCCACGTAGCTGAGCGAAATGCCCAGGCGGCTGCCGTCGCCCAGCAGTTGCTCGAAGGCCGGCAGGTCCTGGGGCGTGGAGATGAGCTGGATATCGCGTATGCCCGCCAGCATGAGAATCGACAGCGGGTAGTACACCATGGGCTTGTCGTACACCGGCATGAGCTGCTTGGTCACAACCTTCGACAGCGGGTATAACCGCGTGCCGGCCCCCCCGGCCAGTATAATTCCCCTGCTCACCGTTTCTTTATAGCAGAGACGGCCGCCGGGGGGAGAAACGCTGGTCACACGGGCGCACGGCCCGCTGGGCTGGTAAAGACCCCCGGTCAGCCTTAATCTCGGCGAGGTTTCCTACTCTCATGCTGCTTGATTCGCTCAAACTACCCGAAGGCCTGGCCGACCTTTCCTACCAGGAGCTTGATCAGCTGGCCGCCGAGCTGCGCGAGCGCATAGTGGAAGTAGTGAGTCACACGGGCGGTCACCTGGGCTCAAACCTGGGCGTTGTCGAGCTCAGCCTGGCCCTGCACCGGGTTTTTGACAGCCCCCGCGACGCCATCCTCTGGGACACCGGCCACCAGGCCTACGTGCACAAGATGCTCACCGGCCGGCTCAAGGATTTTGACAAGCTGCGCCAGGAGGGCGGGCTGTCGGGCTACCCTTCGCGATCGGAATCGCCGCACGACTGGTTCGAAAACTCGCACGCGTCGACCGTACTCGGCTACGCCCACGGGCTGGCCGTGGCGCGCTCGGCCAGCGTCAGCCCAGCAGACAGCGACCCAGCCCGCCGCGTAGTTGCCGTCATAGGCGACGGGGCGCTCACGGGAGGCATGGCCTACGAGGGCCTCAACAACCTCGGCCACAGCGGCAAAAACGTAATCATCGTCTTCAACGACAACGGCCGATCCTACGCCCCCACGGTGAGCCGGCTGTCGGAAAGCCTCATCCACATCCGCTCCAACCCCACCTACATGCAGCGGCAGCGACGGCTCGAAGAGATGGCCGAAAAGATCCCCTGGGTGGGCGAGCTGCTGCACCGCGGGATAGTGGCGTCGAAGGCCGCCATACGCGAGATGTGGGAGCCCACTGCCTTCTTCGAGATGCTCGGCATCCACTACCTCGGGCCCTTTGACGGGCACGACCTGCCGGCGCTCGAAAGGGAACTGGCCAACGCCCGTGAGTTTCCGGGTGCGGTGGTGCTGCACGTGCTCACGCAGAAAGGTCGCGGCCACGCGCCTGCCGAAAACGACCCCATCAAGGCCATGCACGACACCTCCGAGCTCAAGGCTGGCAGCTACACCGAAGCCTTCAGCAAGTGGCTGGTCAGGGCAGGCGAACAGCGGCCCGAGCTGATGGCCATCACCGCCGCCATGCCCGACTCAACCGGCCTGCTGCCGTTCAAGGATCGCTTTCCCGATCGCTTTCTCGACGTGGGCATAGCCGAGCAGCACGCCGTTACGGCGGCCGCCGGCATGGCCATCGGCGGACTCAAACCGGTTGTGGCCATCTACTCCACCTTTCTTACCCGTGCCATCGACCAGGTGAACCTCGACGTGGGCCTGCACCGGCTGCCGGTCGTGTTCTGCCTCGACCGGGCTGGCGTAACGGGCGACGACGGCCCGTCTCACCACGGTCTGCTCGACATGGTGCTGCTGTCCAAGGTGCCCGGCATGACCATCCTGGCGCCCTCGTCCTACCAGGAGCTCGAACAGATGCTCGACGACTCGCTCGAGATCACCGACGGCCCGGTGGCTATACGCTGGGCCAAGACCGCGGCGCCTGTTGCCGGGCCCGGTGAGGTGGGCCGCGGGTTGGGGGCGCGCAGGGTGCTCGCGGGCAGCCAGCTTTGCATCATAGGCGTGGGCAAGATGCTGGCGGCCGCACTCGATGCGGCGCGGCTGCTTGAAGCCGACGGCCTCAAGGCCACCGTCTGGGACCCGAGGGCGGTGAAGCCGCTCGACGACGACATGCTGGCCGACGCCGCCAGCCACTCACTGGTGGTGACCATCGAAGACGGCTTCAAAGAAGGCGGTGCCGGAACGGCCGTGCGCGAAGGCCTGGCGGCATTGTCGTCAGAGGCCAAGGTGGTTGTGCTGGGTGTACCCGTTGAATACATCGCCCACGGCAAGCCCGATGACATACTGGCCCGCCTGGGCCTGAACGGCGCGGGCATAGCCGCCACCGTAAGGGCCGAGAGCAAGGGCGTTATTCCGCCCCGCGCCGCCGCCGGCTGAAAAGTCGCGGGCTGGCTGGCCGCTGGCCTCAGACCTCAGCGAGCGTGGCCTTCAAGCCTTCCTCAAGGCCGACCTTGGCCTGGAAGCCGAGCAGCTCTTGCGCACGCGTTACGTTGAGTACGCGCCTGCGGGCGCCCTCGGGGCGACTCGTGTCCCACTCAACTGCGCCCGTGTAGCCCGTGAGCGCAGCGAGCGAGTGGGCCAGCTCCTCGATGCTGGTCTCGCGCCCGCTACCTATGTTGATCGGCGAGGGGTCGTTGATACAACGTGCGGCTTCAACGATGGCGCGGGCGGCATCGTCGAGGAACAGGAAGTCACGGGTTGCCTGGCCGCTGCCCCAGCAGACTACACTCCTGTCGCCGGCCTCCAGCGCCGTGCGAAAGCGCCTGACCATGGCCGGCACCACAAACGAGCGCTCGGGGTCGTCCGACATTCCCGGGCCGTAGACATTGGTGAGCACCAGCAACGCGGCGCTCAAGCCGTACTGGCGGTGGTAGCCATCGAGCAGCGACACCAGCAGGCGCGATGCCGTGGCGTAGCCGGCCACCTCGGGCACTGGCGTGCCCGCCAGCAGGTCGCTCTCCTCGAGCGGCATGGGCGCGTCGGGCGCGTAGGCGTCGGCGCTGGCAACGGTCACCAGGCGCTCAACCTCAAACTTCCGGCAGGCCTCCACCACGTTCAAGGACATAGTAGCGTTGGCGTACAGATGGCGGCCGGGGTTCTGGCGATGAGCAACTATGCCGCCGCCCTCGCCCGCCAGGTGAATAACCAACTGAGGGGAAGTTTTTTCGAACAGTCCTTCGGTAGCCGCAGCGTCGGTGAGATCAGCCTCGGCGCGGCCCACAGCCGTGGCCTGGGCACCGGCCTCGTGCAGCAACTCGCACACGCGCGAGCCAATGAAGCCCTTGCCGCCTGTGACAAGTGTGCGGGTTGCGGTCAGGTCGGTCATGATGACTGCAAAATGGCACGGGGATGGAGCTCAGTACACGGGCGAGGGGATAGCGCTTCGGCGGTGGCGCCCGCCCGAAAACCCGACGCTCTGCACAGAACGTGACGCGCTGCGCACCATTACACCCTGCGGTTTGACTGCCACCACTTCAAAGCGGTAGATTCATTATAGTCATGTTCAGGCCGGGTGGGTCAGTCGCGTTAATAGCGCCGCCAGCCACGGCAAACCAGGGAGTAATCGGGTATGAAAACAGCACTTGTATGCGGCGCGGGCGGCTTCATCGGCCACCACCTGGCCAACAAGCTCAAGGGTGAGGGCTACTGGGTACGCGGCGTCGACATCAAGAACCCCGAGTTTTCGGCGCCCGACACCGACGAATTCCTGGTTCTGGACCTCAGGGAAGCAGCCGCCTGCAAGCAGGCCCTCGCCGCGCCCGGCGGTAGCACCTTCGACGAGGTCTACCAGCTCGCGGCCGACATGGGTGGCATGGGGTTCATCCACAGCGCCGAGTGCGAAATCATGACCAACAGCGCCCTTATAAACATACACATGGTCAACGAGGCGGCTGATGCCGGCGTGGGCCGTTACTTCTTCTCTTCATCGGCCTGCGTCTACCGCGACCAGGCAATAGGCGAGTCATACATAAGCGAGGATGACGCCTACCCCGCCCTGCCCGACAACGAATACGGCTGGGAAAAGCTGGTCGCCGAGCGCATGGCACAGTCGTTCTCGCGCACCCGCGGGCTCGACGTTCGTATTGCCCGCTTCCAGAACTGCTTCGGCCCGCAAGGCACCTGGGAAGGTGGGCGTGAGAAAGCCCCAGCCGCCATCTGCCGCAAGGTGGCCATGATAGAGGACGGTGGCGAGATCGAAGTCTGGGGCGACGGCAGCGCGCTCAGGGTCTACACCTACATCGACGACCTGTGCGACGGCATCTACACACTGATGCAGTCAGACATCACCGAACCCACCAACGTGGGCAGCACCGAGCTCACGACGGTGAACGAACTGGTAGCAACGGTTGCCTCGGTGGCCGGTAAAACGGTGAAGGTAAAACACATAGACGGGCCCGTTGGCGTGCAAGCCAGGTACCACGAGATTGACCGCCTTATGGCCACCGGTTGGAAGCCCAGGTGGACGGTAGAAAAAGGCATCCGCGAGACTTACCCATGGATAGAAGAGCAGGTTAAGGCTGCCAGGTTGAGGAAGGTTGGGTAGCAGGGGCCCGCTTTTATGCTGCTGCATGAAGCACCCACCTGCCTGACCAGTCCAGCCAGACTTTCCGATTGAAACTCGTCATACACGACTACGCAGGACACGCATTTACAGTCCAACTCAGTCGTGAGCTAGCCAAGCAAGGACACGAAGTACATCACTTGT
>DUBO01000009.1 GCA_012960245.1 Candidatus Binatota bacterium
ATCAAGGCGGCGACGGTGGCCGTCGCGACCCCGTGCTGGCCGGCACCGGTCTCGGCTATGATTCGTTTCTTACCCATCTTGCGGGCCAGTAGTATCTGCCCCAGCGTGTTGTTGATCTTGTGCGCGCCGGTGTGGCAGAGGTCTTCGCGCTTGAGATAAACCCGCGCACCACCCATGTGATCGGTCAGCCGCTCGGCAAAATACAGTGGCGTTTCACGGTTGGCGTAGTCGCGATAGAGACCTTTGAGTTCAGCCTTAAAGCCGGCATCCCTGCGCAGGCTGGCGTAAGCCTGCTCGAGTTCCTCGAGGGCCGGCACGAGGGTCTCAGAGACGTAGCGCCCCCCGTACTCGCCAAAGCGGCCGCGGCGATCAGGCAGAGCGGGCATTGTTAACAAACTCCATCATCAGCTTCCTGTTCTTCACCCCGGGCCCGCTCTCCACTCCCCCGGCGCAGTCCACACCCCAGGGCCGCCGCGCTCGCACGAGACCCGCCACGTTGGCTACATCGAGGCCGCCCGCGAGCACCGTGCGCGAAAGGTCCAGTCCGTCGAGCAACGCGCTGTCAATCTGCTGACCACTGCCTCCACCCAGCGGGCTGTCGAGAAGAAGCACTGCTTCCCGCTTCACCGCCAGGGCCGCTTCTACAGAGGGCCTGTCCACTGCTTTTACCGCGCGTATCACCGGCACTTCCCAACCTGAAATATCTTCATCGGTCTCGTTACCATGAAATTGCAGCCCGTTGATTCCAGTTTCAGCGAGAACCTGCCGCACCCGGTCACGCCCGGCATCAACAAATACACCATACACGGGAAAGCCGCGAGGTAGTGCGGCCACCACTTGGGCCGCCTGGGGGTCGTTGCAGAAGCGCGAGCTGTGTTCGCAGAAGTTAATGCCTATGGCGTCGGCGCCCGCCAGCTGCGCGTCAACCGCGTCTACGGGCCGGGTCACGCCACAGACTTTGACCCAGGGACTCATGGGACAAGCAGGCCCGCGAGAGCGGCGCCGGGGTCTGTGGCAGACATCAGCGATTCGCCCAACAGGAAGGCCGTAACCCCTATCTCCTCCAGCTGGCCGAGCTCGTCCGTCTGGCCCAGCCCACTCTCTGAAACCAGCAGCGCGCCCTCGGGCGCCAGCGGTGCGAGGCGGCGCGTGACATCGGTGCTGGTGTCGAAGGTCTTCAGGTCGCGGTTGTTTATACCTATGAGCGCCGCCCCGATGGCCGCAGCCCTTTCCATTTCAGTTTCGTCGTGGACTTCAACGAGGACGTCGAGCCCTTCTTCGTTGGCGGCGACGTAGAGTTCATCGAGCTGGCTCCCGGGCAGCGCGGCCACGATCAACAGCACCGCGTCGGCCCCGTGCGCGCGGGCTTCTGTGAGCTGCCACTCATCGACCATAAAATCCTTGCGCAGAAGGGGCAACGCGCAAGCGGCCCGAGCGTCCTCCAGGCAAGCCAGGCTACCCGAAAAGTATTCCCGGTCGGTCAACACCGACAGGCAGGCCGCTCCACCTTCCTCATATTGTCGTGCGTGCAGGGCCGCTTCGAAGTCCTGCCTTATGACTCCACGCGACGGCGACGCTTTCTTGATCTCGGCTATTATGCGGCGCCCGGGGAGCCCCAGCGCTGCAGTAAACCCGCGACGCTCCTGGCCGTAGAGGGGCAGCCCGCGCAACTCGGACAAGGAGTGCTCGGCGCGCCCGCGGGAAACTTCACCGCGCTTGGTCGCCAGTATGTCATCCAGGATCACTCCCCCGCTCCACGGGTGAGGGCGACCCACTTTTCGACGAGGTCACGGGCGTCGCCGCTCTTCATGATCCGGCGGGCGAGGGCCAGGCCGCCAGCTATGTCCTCAGCCTTGTCGGCCACGTACAAGGCCGCGCCGGCGTTGAGCGCCGTGATATCGGCCAGCGCACCTTCGCCACCGGAGAGTATGTCTTTCAGTGTCGCCGCATTTTCCTCGGCACTGCCGCCGGCCAGGTCATCGATGCGCGCCGTTGCCAGCCCCAGGGCCGAGGGGTCGATGGTGTAGCCCTCGATGTGCCCCCCCTTCAATTCCACCACAGCTGTCGGGCCCGTGGTGGTGATCTCGTCGCTGCCGTCCGAACCGTGCACGACCATGGCCCTCTCCGACCCCAGCTCAGCGAGGGCCTCGGCCACCCCGTGCAGCCATTCGCCCGAGTAAATGCCGAGCAGTTGATGGGTAGCGTGAGCCGGGTTGCAAAGTGGACCGGTGAGGTTGAAGAGGGTTCTCACGCCCAGCTCTCGGCGTGGCCCGGCAACGTGGCGAACCGCCGGGTGGTAACTGGGGGCAAAAAGAAACGCGAAGCCGATTTCCTCGAGCGACCGGGCCGAAACCTCTGGAGACACGTCTATGCTCGCGCCGAGAGCCTCGAGAACGTCGGCGGCTCCAACCTTGCCCGAGGCCGCGCGGTTACCGTGCTTGGCAACGCGTGCCCCTCCCGCCGCGGCTACGAAAGCCGTCGCCGTGGATACGTTGAAGGTACCCAGGCCGTCGCCGCCGGTACCACAGGTGTCGAGCAGCGGGCCCTCTACATCCAGCGGTACCGCGCGCGCGCGCATTGCTCGGGCGGCAGCCACCAACTCGCTGCGGGTTTCGCCCTTGAGCCTCAGGGCGACGAGGAAAGCGCCTACCTGGGCAGGGGTCGCCTCACCGTCCATGATGAGCCCGACCGCGCGTTCCATAACCTCGGCCGAAAGATCATCACCCGCCACGAGCTGCGCGAGTACCTGCTTCATACTCTTTCCATTTCCCCGGCCTTCTCCAGCGCCAGGATCATGCCGCGAATCTTCGCCTCGCATTCGGCTTGCTCACGGCTGGGGTCAGAATCAGCAACGATCCCAGCTCCCACCTGCATGTACACCCGCCCTCCCTTGATGAGCGCAGTACGAATCGCTATGCAGGTGTCGAGATTACCCGAGTAGTCGACCCAACCCACACCACCGCCGTAGAGACCCCGCCGGGTGGGTTCGAGTTCCTCGATGATCTCCATTGCGCGGACCTTGGGCGCGCCGCTGAGCGTGCCCGCTGGATGCGCAGCCGCAAAGGCGTCGAGCCTGTCGCAGTCGTCCCTGAGGCGGCCACTTACATGGGAAACTATGTGATTCACGTGCGAATATTTCTCGACGACCATCTGTTCGTCGACACTGACGCTGCCGGTTACGGCCACCCTGCCGACGTCGTTTCGGCCCAGGTCCAGCAGCATGACATGCTCGGCCCGTTCCTTGGGGTCGGCGAGCATGGCGGCGACCAGTCGATCGTCCTCTTCGGGAGTCTCACCGCGCCTGACGGTGCCTGCGATCGGCCTCACGTGGACCCTGTCGCCGTCCACCTTGACCAGCACCTCGGGCGAAGCGCCAACCGCTATCTCGTCTTCAAGGTCGAGGAAGAACATGTAGGGTGACGGGTTTATCGTGCGCAGCGCGCGGTAGATCGAAAACGGATTGACCTGCAGCTCCTGCTCGTAACGCTGCGAGAGCACCACCTGTATTATGTCGCCCGCGCGTATGTATTCGCGCGCGGCCTCAACGCTCTCGCCGTACTGCCCGGGAGTCATGTTGGACACCGGCGAACCCTTGCCACCGGGGCCGGACAGCGGGGTTTCTGCCACGGCTTCCGACAAAAGCCTGACCGTATCCTCCAACTCGGCTACCGCGTCGGACCACGCCTGGTCGATACCGCCATCGTGGTCCGCCGGAAAGGTGAGCTTTACCGCCGTCATGGTATGGCGGACGTTGTCGAAAACTACGAAGGCATCGACGATCATTCCCGAGAGGTCGGCCACGCCGAGATCGTTGGTCGTGCTCTCGGGCAGTTTCTCGACGCTGCGCACGAGGTCGTAGCCGAAGTAGCCCACGAAGCCCCCCGAAAACGCCTCGAGTTCCTCGCTGTTGGCAACGCGCGGCTTACCAAGTACGCGGCCGAGCACCTCGAGGGGCTTACCCTCCATTGTTTCTTCGCGGCCATCTCTGTGACGGAGCTTGCAGCTACCCCCCTCGCAGCTCAGCGTCATCGCGGGCCTGGTACCCAGAAAACTATAGCGGCCGACCTTGTCCTGCCCCTCGACACTTTCGAGCAGAAACCCATGCCCCCCAGCGTGCAGCTTGAGAAACGCAGATACCGGGGTGTCGAGATCAGCTGTGATTTTACGACAGACGGGGACAGCGTCGTAATTCGCGCAAAGCTGCCTGTACTCGTCGAGTGAAGGCGAAATTGTTGACAGGTCCACCGCCGATTTACCTACTGCATTGTCACGTATGCGCTTTTGAAACCGAGCTCGTCGTTACACTCACCCTGAACGACTCGCGCCTCGGTTATCGTTTGATAGCTGCCGATCCTGACCCTGTACCACGGAACGTCTTCTTCATCACCCAGCTTCACGTAGGCCTGGTAGCCTTCTTTCCTCAGCCTGTGGCCGAGTCCGTAAGCTTCTTCCCTGCTGCGGGTGGCAATGAGTTGGACCGTATAGGCCCCCTCGCCCGGAGCCAGCTCAAGGTCGGCGTCGGTCAACGGCTTCTGTTCCTTAGTGGCGGCAACGAGGGCCTTCGCCAGGACCGAAGGATCCAGCGCCTCTCCGGCTTCTTCGTCGGCGACGTCTTCCCCACCGCCGGCCTCCAGCTCGTCCACAAGATCTTGTTCCAGCTCTTCTTCAGCAGGTTGACGTTCTTCGGCTGCACTCGATTCATCGTCAGGGGTTTCTGCACTCGAGTCCAGTTTTTGAACAGCCGGGGCCGGTTTTTCGCCGGCCGGGATTTCGACAACCGCTGCCTCCTCGGCCTCCGGCTCGGGCTCCGGCTCGGCAATGGCTTCGGCTACCGGTTCGGGCTCAGCAACCGGCTCAACGACAGGTTCCGCGGCGGATGCCGGTTCCGCGACTGGCTCGTCTACTGGCTCGGGAACGACTACGGCTTCGGGTTCCGGTTCAGCTTCTGGCTGCGCAACGGCAACGGGTTCGGCTTCCGGCTCAAGCTGGGACTCAGGCTCGGGCTCCGGTTCGGCCGCTGACTCGGGAGCTACAATTTCCACAAGCGCGTCCAGGGCCGGGGCCACGTCCAAGGACGACTCAAGCTCAGGCGGCTCGGTAATCGGCACCCTGGCCACCGCCGGGTCTGCCTCCGAATGCAGGTCGGAAAATCCACGCCCGAGGTAAAACCCCATGAAGAAAATAAAAAGAGACGCCGCGGTAAACCCGGCAGCCAGCGCCAGCAACTCGCCGAAAGAAAACTGGTAGTGCCCCCTGCTACGTCCAGCCATAACCCTACGGCCTCACATCCGCGACGGAGCGCTTATTCCCACGAGGCTGAGAGCGTTCCCTATTACCTGTTGCACCGCCTTCACCAACAGCAGTCGGGCCTCCGTCACTTTCTTGTCATCCGATACCACCCGGTGGCGACTATAGAACCTGTGAAAATCACCCGCCAATGCCTGCACATAGAATATCACCCTGTGGGGCTCGAACGACCTCGCGGCACTTTCAACTATGTTGGGGTAGTCGTCGAGCACCCGGACCAGCGCGATTTCGTCCTCATGCTGGAGGGCTGAAAGCACGTCGGGCTTGGCTTCGGGCAGCGGGATGCCCTTGTCCTCGGCCTGCCTGAAAACGCCGGCTATCCGCGTGTGAGCGTACTGTATGTAGAATACGGGGTTCTCAGCCGTCTGCCGCCGCGCAAGCTCGAGGTCGAACTCCAGCTGTGCATCAGATTTTCGCGCGAGAAAGAAAAACCTCGCCAGGTCGGCTCCAACTTCATCGATAACGTCGCGCAGTGCCACGAACTCGCCGCTGCGCTTGCCCATCCGCACGGGCTCGCCGTCGCGCGTGAGGTTGACCATCTGTACCAGCACTACCTGGAGGCCCGAGGGGTCAACCCCCAGGGCTTCGAGAGCCGAGCGCACCCGTTTCACATAACCGTGGTGGTCAGCACCCCAGATATCGACCACCTTCTCCATGCCACGCGCGAACTTCTTACGATGGTAGCCCACGTCGGCGGCAAAATAAGTAAGGTCGCCTCCGCTCTTCACCAACGCCCGATCCTTGTCATCACCGAAGTTGGTAGACCTGAACCACTCTGCACCACCTTCCTCGTAGGTATGCCCCGCGTCTCTCAGCTCCTGTATGGCCGCCTCAACGGTCCCGTCGCCACGCAGTTTCTTCTCGCTGCTGAAGTTGTCCATGCTGACACCGAAAGCCGCGAGATCCTCGCGGATACGGCCCAGGAGTTTGTCTCCAGCGTAATCGGCGGCAATGGCTGCGGATTCATCTTCGGGCAGCTGTTCCAGGGCGTCGCCCTTGTCCTCCCGGAGCAGACCGGCGATCTCGGTGACGTATTCACCAGGATACCCTTCCTCTGGAAAGGCCGCGTTCTCATCAACTGCTTGCAGGTAACGCGCCAGCACCGACCGGCCGAGTATCAGCATCTGTCGACCAGCGTCGTTGACGTAGTATTCCCTCTCTACATCATAACCGGCGGCTTCCAGTACACGGGCCAGCGCGTCGCCGGTTGCCGCCCCCCTGCCGTGGCCCACGTGCAGAGGGCCCGTGGGGTTGGCCGACACGAACTCGACCTGTACGCGGCGGCCCTCGCCCAGGTTTACGCGACCAAAACCGTCTCCTTTTTCGAGAATATCGCGTAGCCTCTCCCGCCAGGCATCAGCACTGAATGTAACATTGATAAAACCCGGGCCGGCGATCTCTACCGATTCGATGCGGGAGTCGTTTATCTGCGCGGCCAGGGTTTCAGCGATTTTACGCGGGGGCTTGCGCTCAGAGCGGGCGAGCAACATGGCCACGTTGCAAGCAAGATCACCGTGACCCTGCTCGCGGGGCTTCTCAACCACCACCGGCACGGTTTCGGACAGTTCCAACTCGCCAGCGTCGCGAGCGGCGGCCAGCGCATCCCCGAGAAGAGACTGTAGGAGTTCTCTCACCTACCCCACCCTTGCGGTGGGCATCAGTCGCCTGTGTTTTCGGGCGCCGCGGCCTGCTCCGTTAACTCGATACGCGACAGCGCAGCGTTATCGCCCTTGCGCCTGCCCAGCTTGATGATCCGGGTGTATCCGCCTTCGCGCTGCATGAAACGCGGGGCCACGTCATTGAACAGTCTCGCCAACGCCGAATCGGTGCGAACGAAGCGCCGGGCCTGCCTGCGCGCGGCTACTGTCTGCTTTTTGCCCAGGGTGATCATGCGATCGGCCACGCGACGCAGTTCCTTGGCCTTGGCGTCGGTAGTGGTGATTCCGCCCAGGTCGATAAGCGAGGTCACCATGTTACGAAACATGGCCTTACGGTGAGACGAATTCCGCCCCAGCTTTTTTCCAACCTTCTGGTGTCGCATTTTTCAGAAAGTCTCCTGCTCCAGGCGAAGCTTGTCGAGCTCGTCGCGTTCGGGAAAACTATCCAGGCGCGTGCCAAGGTTCAGCTCCATCGTTATGAGAAGGTCCTTAATCTCGAGCAGCGATTTGCGACCAAAGTTCTTGGTCTTGAGCATCTCCCCTTCACTCTTCTGCACCAGCTCACCGATATACTTGATATCAGCGTTCTGCAGGCAGTTTGCCGAGCGCACCGAGAGGTCGAGTTCATCGACACAACGGTAGAGGGCGTCGCTGAACAATTGCGATGACGGGACTTCTTTCACCGCCTGGGCCTCAACTTCGTTCACATCAAAGTTGATGAACACCTGCACTTGGTCCTGCAGTATACGAGCCGCCAAAGCCACGGCGTCGTCGGGACGCACGCTGCCGTCTGTCCACACCTGCAACGACAGCTTGTCGTAGTCGGTACGCTGGCCCACGCGGGCACCGGTGACAGAAAAGTTAACGCGGGTTATCGGTGAGTAAGCCGTGTCCAGCGTAATGGTGCCCACCGGCGCGCTCTCTTCGCGATTGCGGTCCGAGGTAAGGTACCCGCTGCCGCGCTTGACCACCACGTCCATCTGGAGCGAGGCCCCCGGGGCGAGGGTCGCGATAACGAATTCGGGGTTAAGCACCTCGACCTCGGGCCCGAACTTCAGGTCACCGGCGGTGACCTGACCTTCGCTGGAGGCCTCGAGTCTGCCCTCGTGCCTCTGCCCTTCGAAAACCCGCAGGCGGACTTCCTTGAGGTTGAGCGCGATATCGGTGACGTCTTCCTTGACGCCATCGATGGTCGAGAACTCGTGCAGTACGTCGTGAATAAAAACGCTCGAAATAGCAGCGCCCTTCAACGATGCCAGCAGGGTGCGACGAAGCGCATTCCCTACCGTGGTGCCAAACCCTCTCTCGAACGGCTCGAGGTCAAAACGACCGTAGCCATTAGTAAGTTCCTTGACCTCGATTTCGGGCCTTGAAAGATCCTTCCAGTTATCCAACATCAGTAACGTGCCTCCAAGTGGCGTAGTCGTAATGACGACCTGCCGAACGGTTATTTCGAGTAAAGCTCAACGACCAGCCGTTCGTTTACGGCCAGCGGTAGTTCTTCCCGCACGGGAATCCGAACCACCTTTCCGGACAACGCGTCAGCGTTGAGTTCGAGCCATGAAACAGTCTCGTGGCGTTGGGCCAACCCCAGCGCCTCCGCAAAAACCTGTTTCCCCTTGCTTTTTTCAACTACAGATATCTCGTCGCCCTCGCTCATCAGGTAGGAAGGTATGTTGACCTTGCCACCGTTGACGGCGAAATGACCGTGGCGAATCAGCTGGCGAGCTTGCGCCCGCGAACCGGCTAACCCCAGCCTGTACACCATGTTGTCCAGCCGCCTCTCGAGAAAAGTGAGCAGCGCCTCGCCGGTCACGTCACGGGATTTCTCAGCCATGGTGAAGTATCGCTTGAACTGCTTCTCGAGCAGACCGTACATGCGCTTGAGCCGCTGCTTTTCGCGAAGCTGGACCGCGTACTCCGATATCTTGCGCCTGCGCCCCTGGCCGTGCTGCCCGGGAGCATAGTTACGACGCTCGATCGCACACTTGTCGGTGAAACAACGCTCACCCTTGAGAAAAAGTTTTGTTCCCTCTCTGCGGCAAAGCCTGCAGACGGGATCGGTATATCTTGCCACTTCCTGATTTCCTCCCGGTCAGACCCGGCGCTTCTTCGGCGGCCGGCAGCCGTTATGTGGAATGGGGGTCACGTCACTTATGGTGTGAACCTGCAGCCCGGCAGCCCCGAGGCCCCTTACGGCAGACTCGCGGCCACTACCCGGTCCCTTGATGCGGACGTTCACCGTGCGCATACCCATGTCGACAGCAGCGCGCCCGGCCTTCTCGGACGCCTGCTGGGCAGCAAACGGCGTACCCTTCCTGGAGCCCTTGAAGCCCGAAGCTCCGGCGCTGTTCCACGCCACAACGTTCCCCGCGGGGTCCGTTATGGTTATGTGAGTATTGTTAAAAGTCGCACGTACGTGGGCAATGCCCTCCGATACCGTGCGCTTGGTCTTCTTCTTCTTGCTCTTGTTCTTTATTGCCATGTTTCTTTCCGTATCGTGCTCCGCGCGGTGTACCCCGCCGCTTGAAAGTTATTTTCTCGGTGCGATTTTCTTGCCGGTTATGGCCTTGCGAGGGCCTTTCCTGGTGCGCGCGTTGGTACTCGTGCGCTGGCCCCTGACGGGGAGACCACGCCTGTGGCGCAATCCCCTGTAACAGCCGAGGTCCATGTAACGCTTGATGTTCATCGCGATCTCTCGCCGAAGATCGCCCTCTACCTGGTAGCTCTCGTCGAGCACTCCCCTTATGGCGTTGATCTGCTCATCGCCCAGGTCATCGCTCTTCGTAGCGTGATCGATACCCGCCGCGTCGAGAATCTTTACCGCAGAGGTCCTGCCAATCCCGAAAATCGAGGTCAGCGCTATGTCCATGCGCTTTCCATGGGGAAGATCTATTCCAACTATTCTAGCCATCAGGCCATTTCTCCTGTCACCGGTTCAGTGCCGGCTGGTACAAGGCAGCTCATCCCTGCCTCTGTTTGTGCCGGGGGTTCTTACAGACCACGCGCACAACCCCCTTGCGCTTTATGACCTTGCAGTCCTTGCACATCTTCTTTACCGACGCTCTTACTTTCATGGCGATGCCTCTCCAGCCCTGGCAGTTAAAACCTGCGGCCCCTCATCCGTTATGGCCACCGTGTGCTCAAAATGGGCCGACCGCCTGCCGTCAGTTGTAACGGCAGTCCAGCCATCTTCCTTCACACGCACCCCGTAACCGCCGGCGTTTATCATCGGCTCAATGGCCAGCACCATGCCCACTCTCAGGGCCTGCCCACGCCCGCGCTTTCCAAAATTTGGCAGCTGCGGATCTTCGTGCAAGGCCCTGCCTATGCCGTGACCGACAAAAGACCGAACGACCGAGAAGCCCCCGCCTTCGGCCACTTCCTGCACGGCAGCACCTACGTCTCCGAGCCGCTGCCCGGGCCGCATCTGCTCGATACCCGCCTCCATGCTGCGCCTTGTAACTTCGACCAGTCGGCGGGATTCCTCGTCGGTGTCGCCCGCGACCACGGTCACGGCCGAATCACCGTAATAACCTTCTTTCTCGACACCGAAATCCAACGAGACGAGGTCTCCCTCTTCTATGGGACGGTCGCTGGGAATGCCGTGCACGACCTCGTCGTTCACCGAGGCACACAACACTGCGGGATAAACGACGTCGCCCACCTGGTAGTTCTTGAACGCCGAGCGACAACCGGCGAGCGATATCATGCGCTCCGCCTTGCTGTCGAGCTCAGCCGTGGTGATACCCGGCTCAACCATCGCCTCCAGCTCGCGGAGAATCTCGGCCACCACTGCACCCGCAGCTCGCATCTTGCCGATCTCGACCTCTGACTTCAGCTCAATCATTTCAGCCGCCCAACGCCTCGAGGATCCGTGCGGTGACCTCACTCGGATTACCGGTACCGTCAATCTTATTGAGAATCCCTTTCTCCCCGTAAAAGCCCAGCAAGGGCGCGGTCTGGTCCCTGTAAATGCCAAGCCGGGCCCTGACCGACTCTTCAACATCGTCAGCCCTCTGCTCGAGGGTCCCCTCGCAAGCGTCGCACACCGCCTCTCGCGAGGGAGGGCGGAACTCGAGGTGGTACAAGCGCCCGCAGTCAACGCAGGACCTTCGCCCGCACAGGCGTCGGACCAGTTCTGATTCGGGCACGTCCAGCGCCACGACCTGATCGAGCTCGTAGCTGCCACTGTCCGAAGCTGTATCAAAAGCGCTGGCCTGGGCCAGGGTGCGCGGAAACCCGTCCAGCAGGTAGTTGTCGCGACCGTGTCCGTTGAGCTGTTCTTCTACCAGGCCCAGCACCAGGTCGTCGGGCACGAGTTTGCCTTCGGCCATCATGGCAGCAGCCGCGAGGCCGAGCTCGGATCCGTCCTTGACGGCCGCGCGCAGGAGTTCACCCGTAGATACGTGTGCCGAACCAAAACGTTCGCGCAATACAGCGCCCTGGGTTCCCTTGCCGCAGCCGGGAGGGCCAAGAAGAGCCATTCTCACCCTGTCCTCCCGCGCGCCCTGCCACCGCGCGACATGAATCCATCGTAGTTACGCTGAATGAGATGGGCCTGCATCTGGGCCACCGTGTCGATAGCAACACCAACTACGATCAGCAGCGCAGTACCACCGAAGAAAAACGGCACGTTAAAACGACTGATCAGTATGGTCGGAAGCACGCACACAATTGAAACGTAGATCGCCCCGCCGAGGGTGATGCGCGTGAGAATGCGGTCAATGTACTCGGCCGTGCGCTTACCCGGCCTGATCCCGGGTATAAAACCACCGGCCTTCTGCATGTTCTCGGCGACGTCGTCGGGCTTGAAGGTGACGGCCGTGTAGAAATAGCAGAAGAATATAATCGCGGCGACGTAAACAATGTTGTAAAACATGCCGCCCGGCTGCAGGTAGTCGGCCGCTCTCTGGAACGCCGGGTGCTGGACAAACTGGGCAATGGTCCCCGGAAAGATGAGCAACGAGGACGCAAAAATCGGGGGGATTACGCCAGCCGTGTTTACCTTCAACGGCAGGTGGGTACTCTGGCCGCCATACATCTTGCGGCCCACCACGCGCTTGGCGTACTGCACCGGGATGCGCCTCTGGGCCCGCTCAACGAAGATGATAATGCCGATAACGCCGATCATCATGGCCGCGAGAAAGACCAGCACGAGAACGCCAAGCTCACCCTGCCGGGTAAACTCGAAGGTAGCTCCTATGGCCGAGGGAATCGCCGCGACGATGCCCGCAAAGATTATCAGGCTGATGCCGTTGCCTATGCCCCGCTCGCTGATCTGCTCGCCGAGCCACATGATGAAAACCGTGCCCGAACAGAGCGTCAGCATGGTCATCAAGCGGAAACTCCAGCCTGCGTCATACACCACTGAGCCTCCGCCGGGCGTCTGTATCTGCTCAAGGCCCATGGAGATAAACAGCCCCTGAACGAGCGCCAACCCGACCGTGCCATAGCGGGTGTACTGGGTAATCTTGCGCCGGCCCTGCTCGCCTTCCTTCGAAAGACGTTCCAGGTGAGGCACCACGAGGGTCATCAGCTGCAGGATAATCGAAGCCGAAATGTAGGGCATTATGCCGAGGGCAAAAATTGAGAATCTCTCCAGCGCGCCGCCGGAGAACAGGTTGACCATGCCAAACACGGTCGCCTGGGCGGCCTTGAAGAACTCGCCCAGCGCCTCGCCGTCGATACCCGGAGTGGGCACCGCGACACCGAGACGATAGATCGCCAGCATGGCGAGCGTAAACCCGAGCCGACGCCTCAACTCGGGTATGCGAGGAAGGTTCTGTATTCCCTCAAACACCGGCAGCTATTCTCCCGACTCCGAAGGCGAAACAGCCTCAGTATCAGAACTGGAAGTGCTACGGGTCTTTTTAGCGGCACCCGTGACAAGCTCCACGCTGCCACCGGCACTTTCTATTGCTGCCTGGGCTGGCTTGGAAAACGCGTCGAGCTTGACGGTGAGACCGTGCTTCAGCTCGCCGTTGGCCAGCACCTTGACCGGAAGGCCCCGCTTGGCGAGTCCCCGTGTCCTGAGCGCCTCGACATCCACTACCGTGCCCGCGTCAAACTCGGCCAGGTCGACAAGCCCGATGACCTGGTAAGCGACCCTGAATGGGTTTTTAAACCCCCGCTTGGGCAGGCGTCGCGAGAGCGGCATCTGGCCGCCTTCAAATCCAGGCGCCACGTTGCCACCAGCCCTCGAGCCCTGCCCCTTGTGCCCACGTCCGGCGGTCTTGCCGTGTCCCGAACCGGGACCGCGGCCTATCCTCCGACGTTTTTTTCGTGAACCTGGCGCCGGCTTCATTGAATCGAGCTGCATCGACTACTCCTCTACCTTCACGAGGTGCAGAACCTTGTTTATCATTCCGCGAACCTCCGGTGTTTCCCTCAGCGCCGCACAGCGGCCGCGCCTCGACAAGCCAAGACCCCTGAGCGTGGCGCGCTGCCGCTTGGTGCAGCCTATAAAGCTGCCGGTCATACGCACCCGAATCATTTTTTCAGAAGAAGACATTGTTCTCTCTCCACCACCGCTCTCAGCGTATGCCTGACAGGACCTTTCCCCGCAGGGCCGCTATATCTTCCGGCCTCACCAACGAAGTGAGCGCGTCCATCGTAGCCCGCACCATGTTCATGGCGTTGTGGGAACCGAGACACTTGGTGAGAATGTTCTGCACTCCCGCCAGCTCTACGACCGCACGTATACCACCACCGGCTATGACTCCGGTTCCCGCAGAGGCCGGTTTCAGTAATACCTTTCCAGCGCCGCTGTGTCCGGTTACCCCGTAGGGTATGGTGCCATCCAGTATTGGCACGGTCACCAGGTTTTTCCTGGCCCTTTCAACACCCTTGCGTATAGCCTCGGGGACTTCCTTGGCCTTGCCCAGGCCGAAACCGACCTGCCCGTCACCGTCGCCAACGACCACCAGTGCTGAAAAGCCGAAGCGCCTGCCGCCCTTGACGACCTTGGCAACCCGGTTGATGTAAACAACGCGTTCCTTGAACTCGGTCGCTTCCGCGCCGCCTTCCCTGCTCTGAGTCTCTCGTCTGGCCACTTATACTCTTGCTCCCGCGCGAACTTTCACAACTGAAGTCCCGCTTCCCGCGCGCCCTCTGCAACGGCGCGTACACATCCGTGAAATCGATAACCGTTACGGTCAAAAACCACTGCGTCTATCGACAGCTCTTTACATCGACCCGCAATCACGCGGCCGAGTTCTCCGGCAGTCGCGACCCCCGCGCCAAGCTTCTTCCCATCGCCGTCCGACGCCATCGTCGAAGCCGAAGCCAGGGTACGCCCGCTCTCGTCCGATATGATCTGCAAGTAAAGGTGCTTGTTAGACCTGAACACGCACAAGCGAGGACGCTGATCCGTGCCGACGACCCTGCGCCTGACCCTAAACCGGCGTCTTTGCCTGGCCACTCTTCTTTCTGCTGAATTTCCCAAAGTTTCTTTCCTTGCCTACACGGCCCTTGCCTAGGCAGCGGCCGCCTTGCCGGCCTTCCGTCTTACCTGCTCGTCGCTGTAACGTACGCCCTTGCCCTTGTACGGCTCCGGCGGCCTGAGCGACCTGATTTCAGCTGCGACCTGGCCGACGTTCTGCCGGCTCGATCCACTGATCGTGATCGTTGTCTGGTCAGCCACCGCGGCATCTACACCCTCAGGCAGCTGGTAAATGATCGGGTGCGAAAAGCCAAGAGTGAGGTGTACAAGGTTACCCTTGACGTCGGCCCTATAGCCGACGCCGGTGATCAACAAAACCTTTGAAAATCCAGCAGTAACGCCAACAACCATGTTTTCGACCAGCCGGCGCGCGAGCCCGTGTCCCATGCGCTGCTCTCGACTGTCATCGCTGCGCTCAACAACTACTCCCGCGTCGCCTATGGTGATCGAAATGCCCCCCGGTAACTTCTCCGACAGCGAACCCTTGGGGCCCTGAACGTTGACAACCTGGCCGTCCACGCTGACTTTTACGCCGTCCGGGATAACGATCGGATTTCTACCAGTACGAGACAAACTACCAGACCTCGCAGATTACTTCGCCGCCGACGTTTTGCTTGCGGGCTTCGCGGTCCACTAACATGCCCGAAGGCGTGGACAGCACGCTTATACCAAGACCATTTCTCACCCGCGGAGCCTCGTCGGCCCCCGAGTAAACCCTCAGGCTCGGCCTGCTCACGCGGCGTACACCGGTAATCGCGGGTACACCCTCTTCGTTGTAACGAAGGGTAATAAGAATCTTGCGCGTAACACCCTCGCCCTCGGCTACGGCCTGGTTAATGTAGCCCTCGTCCACCAGCAGGGTAGCCAGTCGCTCCTTGAAGCTGGACCAGGGGATCTCAACCTCGGCGTGGCCCGCCCTGACGGCGTTGCGCACCCTGGTTAGGAAATCGGCTATAGGATCACTCATCGACATCTTACGTTTTCCTCTTTACCAGCTGGCCTTTATCATGCCCGGCACCAAGCCCTCGAGGGCCAACGAGCGCAGGCAGATCCTGCACAGCCGAAACCGCCGGTATACGCTGCGCGGACGCCCGCACTGCTGGCAACGGGTGTAACCGCGCACGCTGAACTTGGGCTTCCTTTTCGCCTTGGCGATCAATGACTTCTTCGCCACTTAAAATCTCTCCTCCATAACAACTAACCCTCGGCCCTCGGGCCAGACTCGCTTAATCTCTCAGCGGAAGCCCGAAGTGCTTCAGCAATGACCGGCCTTCATTGTCGTCGACCGCCGTAGTGACCAGGCTCACGCTCATTCCCTTGGTGACGTCGACCCTGTCGAGGTCCACTTCCGGAAAAATAGAGTGATCCCTCAAACCTATCGTGTAGTTTCCGCAGCCATCGAAGGCCTTGGGGTTAAGACCCCGGAAGTCACGAACCCTGGGAAGGGCAACATTTATCAAACGATCCAGGAACTCGTACATCCGCGCGCGCCGCAAAGTCACGGTAACACCAATGGGCATGCCTTCCCTGAGTTTAAAATTGGCGATCGACTTACGGGCCTTGGTCACCAGCGGCCTCTGGCCGGCAATGAGACCAAGCTCGGTCACCGCGTCTTCGATGATCTTGGGATTGGCAACAGCAGCACCCAGCCCGATATTGAGCACTACCCTGTCCATCTTCGGCACCCGCATGACTGACTTTACCCCCAGCTCCTCTTTGAGCTGGGCGACAATCTCGTCTTCGAATTGAACCTGTAATCTAGGCTTGTTGGTCTTCTTGCTCATCGTCCGCTCGACTCCCTCACGAACCTGCCAGGAGCTCGCCGCTCCTGCGTGCTACCCGGGCCCGTGCGCCGTCCTTAAGCTGGGTGCGCCCAACCCGGGTCGGCTTGTTTGTCTTGGGGCAGATAGGCATGACGTTGGACGCGTGCACGGAAGCTTCCTTCTCCACGATACCGCCGGGCTGCTGCGGCCCGCTGGGCTTACTGTGCCGCTTTACCATGTTGATGCGCTCCACCAACACGCGTTCGCCGTCATCAACAATCTTGACGATTTTACCCGTCTTTCCCCGGTCTTTGCCTGCCGTTACCAGCACCGAATCACCTTTTTTTAATCTCGACTTCGCCATCACCCTGCTCTGCTTAAAGCACCTCCGGTGCCAGGGACACGATCTTCATAAAACGCCGTGCCCTCAGCTCCCTGGCCACGGGGCCAAAAATTCTTGTCCCGACCGGTTCACCCTGGTTGTCCAGTATGACCGCCGAATTTGTATCAAACTTGATGTATGAACCGTCGGCGCGACCCATTTCCTTGGCCACGCGCACGACGACGGCCTTGACGACGTCCCCCTTGGAGACCTTGCCACCGGGTATCGCCTCTTTGACGGTCACGACGATAACATCGCCGACCCGCGCGTAGCGACGACGGCTACCACCGAGCACTTTGATACAAAGCACGCGACGAGCACCCGAATTGTCAGCTACGTCCAATACGCTCTCAGCCCCGATCATGACTCTTCTATTTCCGTTGTCCCTTGCTCGGCAGAACCCGCGGTGTCGGCCGGTCCGGCACCCTGTTGGACCGAACGCTCAATCACCTCGCGCAAACGCCAGCGTTTGTTCCTGCTCAACGGGCGGCTCTCGGCAATCAATACCCGGTCCCCCTCTCGACAGGTGTTTTCTTCGTCGTGCACCATGAAACGCTTCGAGCGTTGTATGTACTTGTGATAACGCCGGTGTTTGAACCGCCTCTTAATCACGACCACCACGGTCTTGTCCATGGCGGCGCTCACTACCACGCCCTCGCGTGTGCGATGCCTCTGCCGGCCGGGTGTCTCGACCGCCGCCTGCGTTTCTGTCTTTTCCTGCTCAGGCATTGCCCTGCTCTCCCGTTTCGCCCACGCGCTCATTGAGTACCGTGAGCACCCTCGCCAGATCGTGGCGCAAGGTGCCCGGAAGCGCCGTTTTCTCCAACCGACGCGAGTACCGCTGCATATTGACCTTGGCTATTTCGCCGCGAAGCTCATCGGCCTTACCGGCCAGCTCCACGTCGCTCATTTTCCTGAAATCACTCGCTCTCATGGATATCCTCCCGAATGCAGAAGCGGGTAGGAACCGACAGTTTATGCCCGGCCAACCTCATCGCTTCACGCGCCAGTTCGGGACTCACGCCCTCAAGCTCAAAAAGCATCCGCCCCGGTTTTACCTGGCATACCCAGCCTTCCGGAGAACCCTTGCCCTTACCCATGCGAACCTCGGCAGGCTTACTCGTGTAGGGGATGTCCGGAAAGATTCGTATCCACACACGCCCTCCACGTTTTACGTGGCGGGTTATGGCAATACGCGCGGCTTCTATCTGCCGTGCAGATATTCTTGCCGTGCCCGTAGACTTGAGCCCGTAGTCGCCGAAGGCCAGCGTGTTGCCACGCCAGGATAGCCCCTTATCGCGGCCCTTGCCTTTCTGCATTTTACGGTACTTGGTTTTCTTAGGAGCAAGCATCGTTCAGGCCCCACCCGGGCTACCATTGTCATCGCCGCCACCGGGAGACTTCTCGCCCCGGTAGACCCATACCTTGACGCCAATAACGCCGAAGGTCGTGCGAGCCTCGGTAAATCCATACTGCACGTCTGCGCGCAGGGTGTGCAGCGGAACGCGGCCATCGCGATACCACTCGGTGCGGGCAATATCGTGGCCACCCAGGCGTCCGCCCGATTGTACCCTTATGCCGCCGGCGCCCATTCTCATGGCCCGCGAAACACTTTCTTTCATGGCGCGCCGGAACATGACCCGCCTCTCCAGTTGCATAGCTATATTTTCCGCCACCAGCTGGGCGTCAAGGTCCGGCTTACGGATCTCGTGAATCTCAATGAAGCTCTCCTTTCCCGCAATCGAGACGAGGTCCTTCTTGAGCTTCTCTATCTCAGCCCCCTTCTTACCGATCACGATACCGGGCCTCGCGGTAAAAATGTTGACCTTTACCTTGTCAGCTGCCCGCTGGATCTCGATCCGCGAAACGCCGGCAAAGCGAAGCTGCTTTCGTAAAAACTTACGTATCTCCAGGTCCTGGTGCAGCAGCTCGGCGTAATCCTTGTCCGCGTACCACCGGGAATCCCACGTCTCGGTGTAACCGAGCCTGAAGCCCTTAGGATGTGTTTTCTGTCCCACTCTATTTCCTGTTTGTCACGGTTCTACCTGAACCGCGGACTTTTCAGCCCTGTTCGTCCACCACAACTGTTATGTGACTCGTTCTCTTCGCAATCGGCGTCGCCCGTCCCTGGGCACGGGGGCGCCAGCGCCAGTTTATGGGTCCACCGTCTACCCAGGCCCGCGTCACCACGAGCCGGTCGACATCCACGTTCTGGGTGTCGCGGGCGTTGGCTACGGCTGACCGCAGGGTATCGGCGAGAATGGCCCCGGCCTTCTTCTCACTCAGGTCAAGTATCGCGAGGGCGTCGGAAACCGGCAGCCCGCGAACCTGGTTCACCACCAGTCTCGCTTTGCGCGGCGACAACTTGGCGTAACGCAGAACGCAACGACTCTCCACCTACCTGACCTCTCCCTTTCTCGTACCGGTGTGCCCGCGGTAGGTCCGGGTGGGAGAAAATTCCCCAAGCTTGTGCCCGACCATATCCTCCGAAATCAGTACCGGTATGAACTGCTTGCCGTTGTGGGTGGCGATCGTGTAGCCAACCATGTCTGGCGTCACCGTTGACCGGCGCGACCAGGTACGTATCGGCCGCCTGTTACTCACGTCCTGCGCTTCTATCTTTTTCATCAGATGAGCGTCAACGAACGGTCCCTTTTTAATTGATCTAGGCAATTCAGTCCTTCCTCCGTTTACCTGGCGCCATTACCTGCGCTTCCGGCGCGCCACGATATATTTGTCGCTGTGACGCTTACCCCTGGTCCTGTAACCCTTAGTGGGTTTGCCCCATGGCGTGGTCGGGTGATTTCCCTTCGACCGGCCCTCACCACCACCGTGCGGGTGATCAACCGGGTTCATGGCAATACCTCGGACACTCGGCCTACGTCCCGCCCAACGAGAGCGACCGGCCTTACCGATCTTGACGTTCTCGTGCTGTTGGTTGCCCACCGACCCTATAGTGGCCCGGCACACACCCCTGACGTTGCGAAGTTCACCCGAGGGCAGTCGTAGCAGTACGAAGTTGCCTTCGCGGGCCACGATCTGGGCCCCGGTTCCGGCGCTGCGCGCCAGGGCGGCTCCCGCACCCGGCTTCAACTCTATAGCATGGACAACAGTTCCGAGCGGTATCGAGCTCAGCTCCATGGTGTTGCCAACCTTTATATCCGAACCCTCGCCGGCGATTACGGTGTCGCCCACCGACAGGTTCGCAGGCGCGAGGATGTAGGTCTTGGCCCCGTCAGCGTAGTGTAACAGCGCGATCCTGGCCGAGCGATTGGGATCGTATTCGATCGAAGCAACCTTTGCCGGCACACCATCCTTGCGGCGACGGAAATCCACCAGCCGGTAGCGACGCTTGTGCCCACCCCCGCGGTGCCTCAGCGTTATGCGTCCGTTGACGTTGCGGCCGCCCGAACGGTTCTTTCCGCTGGTCAGCGATTTCTCGGGAGTCGAGCGCGTGATCTCCTCGAAATCGAGGCTGGTCTGGAAGCGCCTGCCCGGCGAAGTTGGTTTATAGGTCTTGATAGCCATCGTCTATTATCTTTCCCTGCTGCGCTTTACGCGCCTCAGACCTTCTCCAGGAGATCCATGACCTCCCCATCAGCCAGGGTAACGTAAGCCTTCTTCCACGCCTTCTTGCGACCGAGCACCTTGCCCCGCCTGACCTTGCGCCCCAGGTAATTCATCGTACGCACCGAGGCCACCTTGACCTCGAAGAGTTTCTCGACGGCTTTCCGTATGTCGTCTTTACCGGCACGCGTATCGACCTCGAACACGACCTGGCCGTACTCGCTCACGTCGGTTCCCTTCTCGGTAACCATCGGTGCCTTTATTACGTCGCAAATTTCCATGTCAGGCAGCCAGCCTCCGTTCGATTGCTTCGACCGAGGAAGGTAAGAGCAGCAGGGTCTCGTGCTTGAGCAGGTCGTACACGTTTACGCCATCGACAAGCACCACGCTGACGCCGGGCAGGTTGCGAGCCGACAAGGCCACGTTGGCGTCCATCTCGGCCAGGACCACCAGCACCGAACCCGTCACCGACAGCGAATCAAGCAACTCTTTCATCTGCTTGGTACGCGGTGCCTCGAAGGAAAAATTATCCACTACCTTGACCTGGCCGTCCCTGGCTTTCTGCGACAGGGCGCTGGCCAGCGCTGCTCGCCTCGCCTTGCGCGGCAAGCGGTAGCCGAAAGACCGCGGCTGCGGACCAAAGGTTGTACCGCCACCTCTCCAGATCGGTGAACGGCTGCTGCCGGCACGCGCGCGGCCGGTGCCCTTCTGCTTCCAGGGTTTGGCGCCACCGCCACGAATCTTGCCACGGGTCTTGGTCGCCGCCGTTCCGGCCCGACTCGAAGCCCGCTGGGCCAGGACCTGGTCAAACATGAGGTAGTCGTTCACCCGGCTGCTGAATGCCCTGGGAAGAGACAACCGCGATATTTCCTTGTTGGAAGAATCCACCACCGAGACTTCCACCGGCTCTATCTCGCGGCGTTTGCCCCCACCTGTCTTTATCTCAGCCATCCTGTCTATCCCTTCACCGCCGGACGAATAAGAACCCGGCCATTACGCGCGCCGGGAACACCACCCTTGAGAAGAATCACTTCTTCCTCGCTGCGTACCGCGACGACGGTCAGATTCTGTATGGTGCGCTTCAACGCTCCCATCTGTCCCGGCATCTTCTTGCCCTTGAAAACCCTGCCCGGGTAAGCGCAAGCACCGATGCCGCCCGGACCACGAAAGGATTCATGGGTACCGTGGGTGGCCGTCTGGCCGGCAAACTTGTACCTGCGCACCACGCCAGAAAAACCACGTCCCTTACTGCGCCCGGTCACGTCAACAAGATCGCCGACAGAGAACACGTCCGCCGCGCTTATCGACTGGCCTACTTCGTAGGCCGAGGGATCGTCGACCAGCAACTCGGCGAGCATCTCAAAGTCACTGCGCCCAGCAGGTGACATCTGTCCGCGCACTGCCTTGCTGATGCGTTTGTCCTTACGTTTGCCGGTGCCGATCTGTATCGCGTTGTAACCGTGAGTTTCTACGTCGAACACGCGTACGACGGTCACGGGTGTCGCGCGCACAACCGTCACGGGCACCGACTGACCACCGTCGTCAAAAACGCGGGTCATTCCAATCTTGGTTCCAATTACTGCAGCCATTTTCTCTTCTCGATAAGTAGCTGCTAATGCAGCCGTATCTCCACGTCCACGCCGGCCGGAAGGTCCAGCTTGCCCAACGAATCAATCGTCTGGTTAGTCGGCTCCAGTATGTCGATGAGCCTCTTGTGAGTTCTGATCTCAAACTGCTCGCGCGACTTCTTGTCGACGTGCGGCGAACGGTTAACCGTAAAGCGCTCTATCCGGGTAGGCACAGGAACCGGGCCCGAAACAGTGCCCCCGCCCCTGCGAACGGCGTCCACGATCTCCCTGACCGACTGGTCCAGGATACGGTGATCGTAACCCTTAAGGCGTATTCTTATGCGCTGGTTTGTCATTTATTCTTCTCCGCCGCCTCCGCCTACTCGGTGATCTTGGTGACCACGCCGGCTCCCACCGTGCGTCCGCCTTCGCGGATGGCAAAACGAAGCCCGTCGTCCATCGCTATGGGGGTGATCAACTCAACGTCAACCGTCACCGTGTCGCCGGGCATCACCATCTCGGTGCCCTCGGCAAGCGTCACTACGCCCGTCACGTCGGTCGTACGGAAATAAAACTGCGGCCGGTAGCCCTGGAAAAAAGGCGTGTGCCGTCCTCCCTCTTCCTTGTTCAGGATATACGCCTCCGCTGCAAACTTCGTGTGCGGCGTGATCGCCCCGGGCTTGGTCAATACCTGCCCGCGCTCAACGTCCTCTTTCTTCGTGCCTCGTAGCAGGCAACCAACGTTGTCGCCCGCCTGCCCCGAATCCAGGAGCTTACGAAACATCTCCACGCCGGTGACCGTCGTTTTCTCGGTCTCGCGGATGCCCACGATCTCGATCTCTTCGCCCACCTTGACCTCGCCCTGCTCGATGCGTCCCGTCACGACCGTGCCGCGTCCCGATATCGAAAACACGTCCTCGATCGGCATCAGGAAAGGCTTGTCTATCGCACGCTCGGGCAGAGGAATGTAGGTGTCAACGGCATCCATCAGCTCGCCTATGCACTTGGTAGCCTCTTCGTCGTCCGGGTTCTCAAGCGCCTTCAGGGCACTACCGATCACTATCGGAATGTCGTCGCCCGGAAAATCGTAGCTCGACAGCAATTCGCGAACCTCAAGCTCAACGAGCTCAAGCAGCTCCGCGTCGTCAACCATGTCGGCCTTGTTCATGAAAACAACGATGCGAGGAACGCCTACCTGCCGAGCCAGGAGAATGTGCTCCCGGGTCTGAGGCATCGGGCCGTCGGCGGCCGAAACCACCAGGATCGCCCCGTCCATCTGGGCAGCACCCGTGATCATGTTCTTCACGTAATCGGCGTGACCAGGACAGTCCACGTGCGCGTAGTGCCGTTTCTCGGTCTCGTACTCAACGTGGGCAGTGGCAATCGTTATGCCGCGCTCACGCTCCTCGGGCGCCTTGTCGATGTCCTCGAAGGCTATGAAATCGCCGCCCGTCTTCTTCGACTGGATAAGCGTTATCGCGGCCGTCAGTGTGGTCTTACCGTGGTCAACGTGACCAATGGTCCCCACGTTTACGTGCTCCTTGCTGCGATCAAATTTCTCCTTAGCCATTCTTCCTCTCCTCTCTCTTTTCTCGCGGCTTCCTCAAGCCGTTTTAATCAAATCCTGTGGAGCCCACGACCGGATTTGAACCGGTGACCTCGTCCTTACCAAGGACGTGCTCTACCGCCTGAGCTACGTGGGCCTTCTCGACGCCTTGTCTTTACAACTACAGCAGCGAGCCCGTCCCCGGGCGGCGGGTAAGCGGGAGACGAGACTCGAACTCGCGACCCTCAGCTTGGAAGGCTGACGCTCTAGCCAACTGAGCTACTCCCGCAACAAACAAACAACACACGAAAAGCCTTACCGCTCGAACTACTTACCCTTCTATACCTACCGTGACTCGAAACCCTGACGCCGACCACTGACTCTGCCCCCGTAAGCAACCGACCACACCGTCCGCCAACCACCACACTCCAGTAAGTGGTGGAGAGGGGAGGATTCGAACCTCCGTAGGCGTACGCCGGCAGATTTACAGTCTGCTCCCATTGACCGCTCGGGCACCCCTCCTGGCACACTTCCCCTGGAGCCGATGGCCAGACTCGAACTGGCTACCTACTGATTACAAATCAGTTGCTCTACCAGCTGAGCTACATCGGCACTCCGGGCTAAAACATCCTGGTACCGGGCACCCGCCCGTCACCACACAAATTAAACACCCCGATCCACTCCCCCGGGCACGTCATCAAAACACTCCCCGTAGAGCTTTTCCGCCGGGGTAAACGCCTTTTCCTATCAACCCGGTTTGAGAGAGTCAACCGCTGGGACGCCCGGGGAACAATCCTTCGGCCACCCGGTACAGTGCAACCGCCGCCGCCGCCGACGCATTGAGCGAGCCAACCCTCCCGCGCATGGGCAAGCGGGCCAATTGGTCGCAGTTGCGAGCCACCAGGGGCCTCAGCCCACTGCCCTCACTGCCCAGCACCAGCGCAGCCGGCCGCGGAGCAGGCGGCGGCTCGAGCAGATCGTCGGCCTCGGCGTCAAGGCCGACGGCCCAGAAGCCGGCCTGCTGGGCCATTTCAATGGCCCGAGAAAGGTTGGCTACCCTGCAAACGGGCAGGTGTAATGCGGCCCCCGCCGATATTCGCAGGACGGTAGCCGTCACTGGTGCTGCGCGCCGACCCGGCAGGACCACGGCCAGGGCCCCCGCCGCCTCGGCCGTTCTTATGACGGCACCCAGGTTCACCGGGTCAGTGATCTGGTCGAGCAACAAAAGCGGCCCACAGCCGAGGGCGCCATCCGGCAGTCCATGCAGGAGTTCGCGAAACTCCCTGTAAACAAAGGTTATTTCAACTGCTATACCACCCGACGTGACCCCTGACATCGAGTCGCATTCGTCAACAGGGACTGTTGAAACCGCGAGCCCGGCATCGCGGGCGGCCCGGGCCAGCTCTTGCGCGCGCGCCGGGGCCCCCTCGTCAATGTAAACGCAGTGTATCTCGGAGGGGCCGGCCATGGCTTCTTCCACTGCATGGGGCCCGCCGGCCACCATGCGTTCACCCCTGGCCGGTCTGCGGCGCGCACCCGGGGGGCCTCTTCTGCCCGCCCGGCCAACGTAGTCGTCTCTTCTACCCCTACCCACTGTTGATTATCTCCATCGTCGCCCGCCCGCAGGCCTCTTTCACTGAAAACCGGCTGCCGCTGTCCAGCCCGGGCTTGAGAGGGCCGACGTTTACAGGACAGGCCCGTATGACTACACTGATGCTAATCCGCGACGCGGCCCCGCAGTACTGGGGACTTGTCTATACCGGGATTTGCTATGGGTAAAACCCTGCGCCGTTACATGATGCGCGAACTGGGCTCGGCCTTCATGACAGGGCTGGGCGTGTTCACGTTTATACTACTGGTTTCACGCATGTTGGGACTGGTCGACCTCGTCATGGCCAGGGGCGTACCCGGCTACCGGGTGGCACAGATTTTTGCCTACGTGCTTCCCGGCTTCCTCGAATTGACCTTCCCCATGGCCCTGTTGCTCGCGGTAGTGGTGGTATTCGGCCGCCTGGCCAGTGACGGTGAATTGGTGGCCATGAGAACAGCCGGCCTCAGCCTCTACCAGATGCTCGGCCCCGTGCTGCGCTTTGCCCTCATCATCGCTGTGGCAACCTTCCTGTTGTCGTCCTGGGCCCGCCCCTGGGCCAACAACGCCATAAAGACGACCCTGCTGGAGGTAGCCAGGGAGCGGGCTACGGCGGCACTCAGACCAAAGATGTTCAACAACGACTTCAGCGGCCTCGTGGTTTACGTGGACCGCATTGACCAGGAAAACGGGGTCATGGACGGAGTCATGGTAGCCGACGAGCGCGACAGTTACCGCCGTACGAGCATGATGGCGAGTCGAGGACGGGTCATCAGCCCCCCGGGCGACAGCAACCTCTACCTGCAGCTGCTCGACGGAACCAGCCTGTCGTTTCACGCCGGGCAGGAAAGCTACGACAAAACCGAGTTCGCCTCGCTTGAGGTCAACCTCGCACTGGCCGACATGAAAACGGTGGCAAGCGGAAAACCAAGACCCCGCGATATGTACCTGGGCCCCCTGTTGGCCGCCAGGCGTCGTCTCCTGGACGTGGGCGACCGGGCGCTGGAGGAGACAATCGAGATAAACCGCAAGCTGATCATGCCCGTGGCCGCGCTGATACTGGCCCTTTTCGGGGTGCCCCTGGGCATACAGAAAACCCGTACAGTCCGGGCACGCGGCTTCGCCGTGAGCCTGGTGGTCATCCTTGGTTATTACCTCTTGTTTTCAGGTTCCATCACCATTGCCCGCGGTAACACGGCGCCATCGGTCCTGATCATGTGGTTGCCCAACCTCATTTTTGCCGTCGGTGCTGTGCTGCTCACCAACAGGGCAGCGCGCGACCGACTGCAGTACCCGCCCATGGCGAGCTGGCCGCGGTTGCTGCGGCGCCGAGCAAAAGGGAATGCCGGCTCGTGAACATCCTCGCCCGCTACATAGTCAAGTATTACCTGAAGGTCTTCGGACTCTGCCTTTTTGCAAGTTCCGGGCTGTTTCTGGTCGTAGATTTTTTCCAACGCATAGGAGACCTCGCCGCCTATGACCCCGGCGCGCTTGCCCTGGCCGGATACTTTGCCTTCAAGCTTCCGAGCATACTGGCCGAAATCTATCCTGCCTGTTCCCTGCTGGCCGTGCTCCTGAGCCTGGGCGTGCTCGCCCGTCACCGCGAGACACTCGCCATGCGGGCCTGCGGCGTGACTACCTGGCAGGTGGCCACCCCCATGCTTGCCGCTTCGGCTGTCATCACCATGGTTGCGCTGCTGGCCAACCTCACCGTGGTGCCCGCCGCGACTGCCCAGTCACGCTACATAAACGACGTGTCGATAAAGAAGAAAGCGTTCCGCGGCTTCTACAACGTCAACTCGCTGTGGTTCCAGGGAGCCGAGGGGTTTTTCAACGTGGACTACTTCGACGCCAACAACCGTGCCCTGTATGGCCTTACCCTGTACGAGGCCGGCCCCGAGTTCCGCCTGGACCGCATAGTGGAAATCCCCGCCGCGCGCTGGCGCAACGACTCGTGGGAGCTCGACCAGGGAACGGTCAAGACCTTCACCTCGGCGGGCGAAATCCTGGCACGGGACCTCGAGCCAGGCGAGTTCACAGTCGACATCACCCTCGAAGAGTTACTGGCCAACCGGCGTCGCCCCTCGGAGTTCAACCTGGCCGAGCTCAGGGAGCAGATAAAATTGATGAAAGCCCGTGGCCTGAACACCGACGGCTTCGTGGTCGATATGTATGTAAAGGCGGCGTGGCCGGTGTCGGGGCTGGTAATGGTGTTGCTGGGCATCCCGCTGTCGTTGCGGGGCCGGCCCCGGGGCGCCGTAGCGCGCAACCTCGGCGTGGGCCTGGCCGTGGGATTTGCCTACTGGGTCACCATGGCTGTCGCTGTATCTGCCGGTCGCAACGGCGGGATGTCGCCAGCGCTGGCAGCCTGGACGGCCAACGCTGTGTTTTCGCTGGTGGCGGCATCCCTCTATCTCGGACGCGGACTGCGCTGACCAGCTGCCAGGCGCGGCGCCGCGAGAGCAGGCCTCAGGGTAAAGCGGCGATCGCGAGCAGGCCGGCCGTTTCATCGAGGCCGAGCATGAGGTTCATGTTCTGCACCGCTTGTCCGGCCGCGCCTTTGCCGAGGTTGTCGATTGCTGTCATCACCAGCAGAAGTCCGCTCTGGCTGTGCTCACGCCACGCGATCTCGACCATGTTGGTGCCCCGCACCCTGGCCAGTGACGGCACGCCCTCCCCGCCCAGCAGGCGAACGAAGGGCTCGTCAGCGTAAGCCCGGGAAAAAGCTCCGCTGACATCCAGCCCTTCGGCCGGCGCAACGTAGCAGTGACTCAGCAGCCCCCTGGACAAGGGCAGCAACTGGGGGGTGAACAGCAGCCTGGAAGCGTCTACACCGTGGGCCTCGAGCTTCTCGACCATCTCGGGCTGGTGGCGGTGCTCGCCTACATTGTAAGGCTTGACGTTCTCGTTAACCTCGGCGAACAAGCCTTCCCGTAAAGCCGCCCGCCCCGCACCGCTGGTGCCCGACTTCGAGTCGATGATGATGGGGCCCCGGGTCTGCCCTGCCAGCGGCAGCAACCCGAACAAAGCACCAGTGGGATAGCAGCCGGGATTAGCCACCAGCCGGGCCTCGGCCAGCTCGCTCCTGGCGAACTCACTGAGTCCATACACGGCGCCCTCGAGCAGCTCGGGACAAGGATGATCACCGTACCACTGCTGGTAGACATCAAGGCTGTCGAAGCGAAAATCTGCGCCCAGGTCAACGACCCGAAGGCCCGCAGCCAACAGCCCTGAGACCAACGGCCCCGAACTGCCGTGCGGAAGCGCTACGAAAGCCAACTCGGCATTGCCCACTATGTTGTCGACACTGGCCGACACCAGTTCGAGTTCCAGGCCGGCGAGGCCGGGGTGGACAGAGGCCAGCGGAGAGCCGGCGTCCTGTTCTGAAGTAACGGTAGTGACCTCGACACCGGGGTGGGCGGCCAGCAGGCGCAGCAACTCTGCACCCGCGTAGCCGGTCGCACCCACGACGGCCACCCGGACACGGGTTGCTGCTGTCATGGTCCCGCTACCTCTTGGAGAATTGAGGCCGTTTACGAGCCTTGTGATGACCGTATTTCTTTCGCTCCACCTCACGTGCATCGCGCGTGAGATAGCCGGCCTTCTTCAGCGCCGGCCTCAGGTCGGGCTGCAATTCGATAAGCGCGCGGCTGACCGCGTGCCGCACGGCCGAAGCCTGGGCCGAAACCCCTCCGCCTCGAACCCTCACAGAGAGATCGTAGGAACCGGCCGTACCGGTGAGCTCAAAGGGTTGGGCAATGATCATTCGGGCAGTGGGCCTGGGAAAGTAGTCCTCCTGCGTTCGCTGGTTGACCGTGACCTTGCCATCGCCCGCAACCAGTGACACTCGCGCGACAGCGCTCTTGCGCCTGCCGGTTGCCTCGTTAGCAGGCGATACTGCCTTCCTCTTGCCGCTGTCGGCAGACCCGCTGTCTGCTGCTGCAGCGCCCCGGGCCCGTAAAGTCTTTCCAATTATAGCCATCTATTACTCCGCTTATTCTCTCGTTGCCCTGTCAGGAGCACTTATCGCAGCACCGCTTCGAAGCCCGCGAAGCCTCTTCAAACTGGCAACTGCTCCGGTGCCTGGGCCACGTGGGGGTGCTCTTCACCCGCGTAGATCTTTAACTTTAGCGCCAACCTACGACCAAGCCTGCCCGGGGGCAACATTCCTACCACCGCCTTCTCTATTACCTGCTCGGGGCGGGTCTCGAGCAGCCGGCCGGCCGTGGTCTCGGTTATGCCTCCGGGAAAGCCGCTGTGCCGGTAGTACTTTTTGCCTTGGAGCTTATTGCCAGTGAGCACCACTTTGCTCGCGTTGGTCACGACTACGAAGTCCCCGCAATCCACGTGGGGCGTAAAAGCCGGGTTGTGTTTTCCCCTGAGCACGTGGGCGATCCTGGTCGCGAGGCGACCTAGAACCAGGCCCTCCGCGTCCACGACGTACCACTTACGCGCATCGCGTGCCTCTTCTACTGACAGGCTTCTGGTGACCTTCTGCATACTTGGCTCCCGTACATGACGGGACTCCTCAATTTCTCGTAGCTCAATTCCTCACGACCGACCACAGTCAGCCAAAATAACAAATGGCGGGGCCGACGAGACTCGAACTCGCGACCTCCGGCGTGACAGGCCGGCATTCTAACCAGCTGAACTACGGCCCCACCGCGCGCTGACAGGGCCAACGCGGTCTGCTTGGGTAACAGTTACGCCCACCAGCATCAAGTGGCGGGGCCTGCTTAAACGAAATGGTGGGCGGTGGCAGGCTCGAACTGCCGACCCTCGGCTTGTAAGGCCGATGCTCTCCCAACTGAGCTAACCGCCCCTGGCTCTAGCCGAAGACCCCGCGACAGCGGAGAGTTCGTCCGGTGACCGCACCCGTCAGTGGGTGACCAGGCCTTTTTCGTCCTTGTCGCCGTCACTGGCCGGCGCCGGGGTCGGCGTCATGGCAAGCGGCAGCTGGTTGACTGGTTTCTCGTTGATAAACACCGAGTCACGGCCATCGGGAAGTTGCAGCGCGGTGTTGAGCACGGTGTCTACTTCTTCGACCGGTACCATCTCGACAGCTTTGCGAACCGTGGCCGGGATGTCGGCAACGTCCTTGCTGTTCTCGGCCGGCATGAGGACCTTCTTTATGCCAGCTCGGTGGGCTGCCATGACCTTTTCCTTCAGGCCGCCAATAGGAAGTACCCGGCCCCTCAGGGTAATCTCGCCCGTCATCGCCACGTCGGGGTCTACCGGCAAGCCGGTAAGCGCCGAGACCAGCGAGGTGGCCAGGGTGATGCCGGCCGAGGGTCCGTCCTTGGGGATGGCCCCCTCGGGAACGTGGATGTGAACGTCTACCTTCTGGTAGAAATCATCGGCCAGGCCCAGCTCGTAGGCCCGTGATCTCACGTAGCTCATGGCTGCCTGGGCTGATTCCTGCATGACGTCACCGAGTTGCCCGGTGATGGTCAGCTTGCCCTTTCCCGGAAGCACTGTGACTTCCGTGTTGAGCAGCTCGCCGCCGTTCTCGGTCCAGGCCAGCCCGGTAGTAACACCAACCAGGGGCTCGACCTCGGCACGACCGTAGGTGAAACGCTTGGGGCCCAGGAACTTTTCGACCTTGCGCGGGGTAACGCGCGTGGACTTGGCGTCCTTTTCGTCGACTATCTTCACCGCCACCTTACGGCAGATAGAGGCTATCTCTCTTTCCAGGTTCCGCACGCCGGCTTCCTTGGTGTAGTGCCTCACAAGGTGCAGCAAGGTAGCGTCTGGGAACTCGATCTGCTCTTCGTTCAGTCCGTTGGCCTCTCTCTGCTTACGGATCAGGAACCTGCTGGCGATATTACGCTTCTCCAGCTCGGTGTATCCGGCTATGCGGATGATCTCCATTCGATCCTGTAACGGACGCGGAATGGATTCCAGGCTGTTTGCGGTGGTCACGAACATTACCTTGGACAAATCGTAATCTACGTCCAGGTAGTGATCGTTGAAGCTACCGTTCTGCTCAGGATCAAGCACTTCGAGCATCGCCGACGCCGGATCTCCCCTGAAATCAGCAGACATCTTGTCTATTTCGTCGAGCAGGAATACCGGGTTTCCCTTGCCAGCCTTCTTCATGCTCTGGATGATCTTGCCCGGCAAAGCACCGATGTAAGTGCGGCGGTGACCGCGTATTTCGGCTTCGTCGCGCACGCCACCGAGCGAAATACGAACGAACTCGCGCCCCATCGATCGCGCTATCGAGCGACCCAGCGAGGTCTTGCCTACTCCGGGAGGGCCAACGAGGCACAGGATCGGGCCCTTGATCTCGCCCACCAACTTGGTCACGGCCAGGTACTCGAGAATGCGTTCCTTGACCTTCTCCAGCCCGTAGTGGTCTTCATCGAGAACAGTGCGGGCCTTCTCGATGTCGATATCGTCACCCGTGTAGTCCTCCCAGGGAAGGCACAGCATCCAGTCGATGTAGTTGCGCACCACCGTGGCTTCGGCCGACATGGGCGACATCATCTTGAGCTTCTTCAGCTCTTTCTCGGTCTTCTCGCGGGGATCCTCGGGCATCGACGAAGCCTCAAGAGCTTCCTCGAGCTCCTGCACCTCGTTCTTGAACTCGTCCTTTTCGCCGAGCTCTTTCTGGATAGCCCGCATCTGCTCGTTCAGGTAGTACTCCTTCTGGGTCTTCTCCATCTGCTTCTTGACCCTGGAGCGGATGCGTTTTTCGACCTCGAGGATTTCCATCTCCGAACGCATGAAACCCAGCACCTTCTCGAGCCTCTCAGACACGCTGAAAGTCTCGAGCAGGGACTGCTTATCTTCGAGCTTGACGCCGAGATGCGAAACAATTGTATCGGCCAGCCGCGAAGGTTCGTCTATGGCGGCCACCGTGCCGGCCATCTCCGGCGGGATTTTCTTGTTGAGCTTTACGTAGGACTCGAAAGCCGTGTTGACGCTGCGCAGCAGTGCCTCCATCTCGGATTCGTCGCCCGCGAGTTCCTCTACTTCGTCGACCTCGACTTCGAAGAAATCCTCGGTGCCACCGAAAGCCTTGATGACGGCGCGGCGCTTTCCTTCAACGAGCACCTTGACGGTGCCATCGGGCAGACGCAGCAGCTGGACGATGGTGCCTATGGTGCCCACCGGGTGAATATCGTCCACGTCGGGGTCATTGGTCTTGGCGTCTTTCTGGGCCGCCAGCAGTATCGACTGGTCCCTGTCCATGGCCGCCTCGAGAGCTGCGATCGACTTCGCCCTGCCGGCGAACAACGGCATCACCATGTGTGGAAAAACTATGATGTCGCGCAGCGGCAACAGGGGGATGTGGCCCTGCGTCTCCACTGAATCGTCCCCGTCTTCTTCAGTACCAGGAGCCGAAGGCTCGTCGCCAATAACCAAGGGTTCTTTTTCTTTAGACATATTTTTTCTGCTGTTCCTTCCGGGCGTTCCGGCCGGGGGCCAGTTGTTATCAGCCGACCTTCGAAGCCGAGGAGAAAACCATCAACGGCTTCTCCTTCTTCTCGACCACTTCCTTGGAAATGACCACCTCTTCCACGTCGGGCATGGAAGGCACGTCGTACATGGCATCGAGCATGATGTTTTCCATTATGGCTCTCAGCCCGCGCGCGCCTGACTTGCGTTCCAGGGCTTCGCGCGAGATGGCCTCGAGGGCGCCATCGGTAAACGTCAGCTTGACGTTCTCCATCTCGAACAGCTTGGTGTACTGCTTGGTCAGAGCGTTCTTGGGCTCTTTCATGATGCGCACCAAAGCGGCCTCGTCAAGGTCGTGCAGCGAAGTAATTACCGGCAGTCGGCCCACGAACTCGGGGATGAGTCCGAACTTGAGAAGGTCTTCTGTCTGCAGCTCGCCGAGCATACTGCGATCGTTTTCTTCTTTGCCACCCACGTCGGCACCAAAGCCCATGCCCTTCATTCCGACCCTGCGACTGATGATATCGTCGAGGCCAACGAAAGCGCCTCCGCAGATGAAAAGTATGTTGGTTGTGTCCACCTGCAGGAATTCCTGCTGGGGGTGCTTGCGTCCGCCCTTGGGCGGCACGCTTGCCGTGGTTCCTTCAATGATCTTGAGCAGCGCCTGCTGCACGCCCTCGCCCGACACGTCGCGGGTGATAGACGGGTTGTCACTCTTGCGGGCCACCTTGTCGATCTCGTCGATATAGACAATGCCGCGCTGGCATTTCTCAACGTCGTAGTCGGCGTTCTGCAGGAGGCTCAGGATGATGTTCTCGACGTCTTCGCCTACGTAGCCCGCCTCGGTGAGGCTGGTAGCGTCGGCTATCGCGAAGGGAACCTGGAGAAATCGTGCGAGGGTCTGCGCCAGCAGGGTCTTACCACTACCGGTAGGACCGACGAGCATGATGTTGGACTTCTGCAGCTCGACCTCGCCGGTGACCATGCCCGAGTCGATACGCTTGTAGTGGTTGTGAACGGCGACCGAAAGAACGCGCTTGGCCTCGTCCTGGTCGACCACGTACTGGTCGAGGACCTTGCGGATATCGACCGGGCGCGGCACCGAGGAAACGGCGCTGATGGCCTCTTCCTGGTCACACTCCTCGGCGATAATGTCGTTGCAGAGGTCGATGCACTCATCGCAGATGTAAACGGTCGGACCCGCTATAAGTTTGCGTACCTCTTCCTGGCCCTTTCCGCAGAAAGAACATACGAGGTCGCGAGTGCTGTCTTCTCCGTTTTTTGGCATTAAGTAAGCCCGGCGCCTCCGTTACTCTCTATCGTCCTTCGACGAAGTCCTGCTACCACCCGTCCGCCTACTTACTGTCGGGCCGCTGCTCAATGACTTCGTCGATGATTCCGAACTCAACTGCCTGCGACCCGTCCATGAAATGGTCCCGGTCGGTGCTTTCCTCTATTGTAGCAAGATCCTGCCCCGTGTGTCTTGCCAGTATTTCGTTAAGTAGTGCCCTCACCCGCAGGATCTCGCGCGCCTGTATGTCCACGTCGGTGGCCTGCCCCTGCGCACCGCCCAGCGGCTGGTGTATCATCACCCGCGAATGGGGCAGTGCGTAACGTTTACCCTTGGCGCCCGCAGCCAGTAAAACAGCACCCATGCTCGCGGCCTGCCCGAGGCAGAGGGTCGACACCGGCGGGCGGATATACTGCATCGTGTCATAGATGGCCAGCCCCGCCGTGACCTGCCCTCCGGGTGAGTTCAGGTAGAGAAAAATATCTTTCTCCGGGTCCTCTGCTTCCAGAAACAGCATCTGTGCCGTCACCAGCGCCGCCGTCGTATCGTCAACCTCGCCGCTGAGAAAAACTATACGCTCCTTCAGCAGTCGAGAAAATATGTCGTAAGAACGCTCGCCACGGCCGGACTGTTCGACCACTATAGGTACAAGATTCATACAGCGACCCTAGCCCGTTTGGAGGGGGGCGGCAACATCGGCCGGGTCGACTTCGACGTCATTGAGCGTCGCCTGCTCAACCAGGCAATCCATGGCCTTGTCCCTGAGCATCCCCATCCTGAGATCGGCCACTGCCCCCGGCTGGGAATAGTGCTGGCGTAGTTCGCCCGCGCGCTCACCGGCTGCGGCCAGCTGCTCCCCCACCCGCTTCTCCATCTCTTCGGGTTCCACGCCGAGACTCTCGGCCTCGGCCACCGCGTCGAGCACGAAACCCGCCCGCACCCGCTTCTCGGCCTCGGGCTGGACTATGCCCTTGAGCTCGTCGAACTTGTCGCGCGGAATGTCGCGCATTCCCATCTCGCCCAGCATGCTCATGGCAGTGCGCTCGACCAGCAGCGGCGGCAGGTCAAGCTTGCTCTTGCCCACCAGCGTCTCGAGCAACTCGCCGCGCACGCGTCGGTCGGCTTCCTGCGAAGCACGCTCGTGGAGTTCTCCGCTTACCTTCTCTCGCAACGAGGCCAGGTCCTCGACGCCGTCCCACCCGAGTTCGGCCGCAAACGAATCGTTGAGCGCGGGCACTATCTTGTTCTTGATCTCCCTGACCGTGACCTGGAAGCGCACCAGGCGGCCGGCCACTTCGGAGTCCTCGCCGTTGTTTTCTGGAAAGCGCACGTCTATGGGCGTGGGAATGCTGCGGGTCACGCCAAGCAGACCACGCTCGAAGTCGTCGGGCAGGTTGCCACTGCCCACCTCCACCTGCTGGCCATCCCTGCTGTAGCGATCCAGGGGCTGGCCCTCAAAACTGGCGTACATATCCATCGTTATGACATCGCCCGCCTGGACGTTGACCCTGTCTTCCTCGGCCTCGAGCACCGCCATGCGCTGGCGCAGCGATTCCATGGCCTCGCTGACCTGGTCGTCTTCCACTCGAGCAACCTTGCGGTCAGCCTTTGAGCGCTTGTAGCGGCCGAGCTTCACCTTGGGGCGGATCTCCACGGTGGCCTCAAACTTCAAGCCCTCGGCCGGTTGATACTCGCGGCTGGTCAAATGTGGCGGGCCGACAATATCGAGCTCGTGCTCGCGCACTACCTCTATTACGGCGTCCTCGATGAGACGGCCGATGACATCCTCTCGGACCTCGCCGCCGTATTCCTGCTCGAGCACCTCGCGTGGAGCCTTGCCCTTGCGGAAACCCTTTACCTTGGCCTTACTCGCTATGTTACTGAAAGCCGTGGTCATTTCGGCCTCGACACGCTCGTGGTCCACACTGACGACGAGCACCCTGCTCACCGAATCGTTCTTCTTAACTTTCGCCTGTATTCCAGCCATGTTCCTGCTCCGCTCCTGCCTGTACCGTTAAATGCTTCTGGTGCGAGAGGGGGGACTCGAACCCCCAACCGCATAGCGGGCTGGATCCTAAATCCAGTGCGTCTGCCAATTCCGCCACTCTCGCGCCCGCCCCGACTGGCACAACCATGGGTCAGGCCGTCCGGGCAAGGCGCGAATACTAGGCGCAAAACCTCGCCGATGCACACTCTGCTGTGTTGATGTTCGTGGAGCCCGCAGCTGGTGCCGGCATGGCGGATACGCCCGAGTCCCACCCCGCAACACGGAGTGGCAGGCGGCGGCCCCCATCGGGGGCTCGCCTTTCGGCCGCTGAAAATCGCAGCCCCCGGGAGTTACAGCCCTAGGGCATGGTCGTGCTGGTAGTCGAGGTGGTGCTGCCCGGCGCAGCCTGCTCGGCCGCGGCGCCGACTATCCTGGACGGGCAATCCAGAATCACCTGCTGATTGACCACCAGCTGCATCACCATGAGCGCGTCAAGCGCGGTCACGCCGCCATTGCCGTTAAGGTCGCACAGGTGCAACGGGCACTCGACAGACCTGCCCACGGCGTAGGCAAGGATAACCGGAGCATCGGCTATGCCCACCGAACCACTGCCGTCCGAGTCACCGCAGGGCAGCGAGCAAGTCGGGTACGAACAGAAGTCGCCGTTCACCTGGTTACCGTCGTCGCACTCCTCGCCCAGGTGGCCCTCCGGCTCACGCTCGCCGTTGCCGCAGCAGTCATCCACGTAGGATGCAGGATGACAATCACCTTCGTAGCAGGTTTCGCCGGTGGTACAGCTGTTATCGTCGTTGCAAACAAGCGAGTTGTAGCTATGCATGCAGCCCGAATAAGGCTCATCGCTCATGCAGTAGTCGGTGGTGCACAGGTTGCCATCATCGCAACTGACAACATCGGTCACACACCCACCTGACTCACAGCGTTCGTTCTCGGTGCACACGTCGTCATCGCTGCAATGGCGGGTGGTGTCGAACGTGTTGACGCAGCCGGTGTCACCAGTAGAAGCCGAATCGCAGGTGTCAGTCGTGCAGTCGTTCTTGTCGTCGCAGTCCTGGGCCGACGTGTCCGTACCCACGCAGGTACCCATACCGTTGCACTGATCGCCCGTCGTACAGGCGTCGCCGTCATCGCAGCCGGCAGTGTTGTACTGATCGACGGCGCATCCTGACTCCGTACATATGTCGTCGGTGCAAGGGTTATCGTCGTTGCAGTAGTCGCCTGTGTAGTCATGCAAGCACTTGCCAGTCGTCGGGTCGCAAGTATCAACTGAACATTCGGCTTCATCGCTACCGCTACACGAAACGTCCATGCCCCCACTGACGCATTTCCCCGCCTCGCAATGATCCAGCAAAGTGCAGAGATCGTTGTCGAATTCGCAGCTATCGGTATTGTATGTGTACTTGCAGCCCTCGGCAGCATCGCAAGTGTAGTCGGTGCAAACATCGCCGTCGTCGCAGTTCAGAGAATCAACGTGCTCGCAGATACCCGCAGAGCACTCCGTTATGGTGCACTCGTTATCGTCGTCGCAGTCAGTGTCGTCTGCTACAAAGCCGTTGTCGGTGCATGCGCCCGCGCCGTCGCAGGTATCCTGCACCACGCACTCGCTACCAGCGTCGCCGC
>DUBO01000010.1 GCA_012960245.1 Candidatus Binatota bacterium
AAATGACAACGCCTGGACGGTGTCGTTCGACTATCTTGTCTATCGATTGAAAAAGGCAGGCGCAGGCACGACAGCCGCCGGCATCAAGCGCCTGGCCGAGCTGCTCAAAGACGACGAGCCTGCAAGTCCAGTCCAGTGGGCCGAGCGGTTCTCGGCCCGCCTGCACTCGGTGTCGTGGCCCGGCGGCGGACTATCGGCCACCGAGGGCGTGGCGTTTGCCCGCTGGCGCGATGTGCTGGCCGAGCTGACCGCCATGACCACTGTTGCTCCGAGCATGACACGCGCGCAGGCACTGGACCGCACGCGCCGACTAGCCGGCGACTCGCTGGCGCAGGCGGCTTCCTCTGGCCTGCAGGTGCAGGTGCTGGGCGTGCTCGACGCTGCGGGTCTTGAGTTCGACCACGCGTTCCTCGTGGGCTTCGACGCCGGTAGTTTTCCGGCGTCGGCCGCACCGCAGCCGCTTCTGCCCGCCCACTGGCAGGCCGAGACCGGCCAGCCGAGATCATCACCCGAGGTGGAGCTCGATTTCGCCCGTCGCGTCTGGGAGCGCCTGCTGGGCAGTGCCAAAAACGTGCATGCCAGCTGCGCCAGGCAGGGCGACAGCGACCAGCCCTTGCAGCCCTGCGCTATGCTTGTCGGCCCTATGCTTGGCGAGCTGGACGACGCGCCTGCTGTGGACCACGAGACCTGGTATCGCCCAGCCGACAGTTCCAAGAGACAGGAACAACTCGTGCCGCGCGCCGTCGACTCGACGCCGGCCGCCTTGGTATTGAGCGGCGGTACGAACCTGCTCAAGGACCAGTCGGAGTGCCCGTTTCGGGCGCTGGCCTCACGCCGCTTGCACGTGGAAGCACTCGAGACACCGGCACCGGGTCTTGCTGCCACCGATCGTGGCACGCTGGTTCACGATTTACTGGAGAAGACCTGGGACGAACTGGGCAACTCGGTCACGCTTCGGGCAAAGACAGACGACCAGCTCAGGCAACTGGTAGAAAATGCGGCCGACGAGATGCTCGCCGAGCAGCACGCCCTGGCCTCCGCCGGCCTGGTGCCGGCAACTCGTTCCTGGATGGTGGGCATCGCCCTGGCGTGGCTGCACTTCGAACGTGAAAGCAGGGCGGGAGACTGGAAGGTCGTCGCGACAGAGGCCGACAGCCGCGTCACCCTGGCCGGCGTCGAGCTGGCGCCCATGCGCATAGACCGAATAGACGAACTGGCCGACGGCGGCCTGGCTGTGATCGACTACAAGACCTCATCGATGAAGTCGGGCTACAACAAGTGGATGGGCGAGCGACCGCGCGAGCCGCAGCTGCCGATTTACGCACTGGCCGTTGCCGAGAATGGTACGGTCGGCGGTGAGGTCGCGCCCGGCGCCAACGTGGTCACGGCGTCGTTCGCAAACCTGGTGTCGCGCGAGGACCTGGGCTTTGGCTCGCCACCCGATTTTCCACTCACTGGTAGCGAGCCTAAAGAAAAGGACAACTGGCCCGGTTGGGAAGTACAGCTGGCCCAGTGGCGCCGCGATTTCGATCAGCTGGCCACCGACTATGCCCAGGGTGCGGCACCGGTTGACCCGCTGGACGCCAGTGTTTGCCGCTACTGTCACCGCCAGCCCCTGTGTCGGGTATTCGAAGGGCAGGTAGAAGAAATCGACGATGGGGAGGACGAACGGTGAGCGCTGCTTCGATGGCACAGGCGCCTCCCGCCGACGCGGCTGAACGCAGACGCGCGCTCGACCCCTCTGCGAGCTTTGTAGTGCAGGCGCCGGCCGGCTCGGGTAAGACCGAGCTGCTGGTGCGCCGTATGCTTCGACTGCTGGCAACAGCCTCCCGCCCGGAGGCCGTGGTGGCGATAACTTTCACGCGCAAGGCCGCTGGTGAAATGCGCGAGCGCATAAGCAACGCCCTGCGCGAGGCGGCCACGGGCACCGAGCCCGAGGGCGACTACGAACAGGAACGCTACCGCCTGGCTCGCGCCGTTGTCGAACGCAGCGAGGCAGACGGCTGGAACCTGGTAGACGACCCGGGCCGGCTGGAGCTGGTGACAATAGACAGCCTGTGCGCGCGCCTGGCCGAGCGCACGCCGCTGCTGAGTCGTTTCGGTGCGCGGCCGGACCTGGCCGTTGACGCCAGGCCGCTCTACCGCAAGGCGGTGAGGCGAGTGATGGCGCGCGCGGGTGAGGACAGCGAGCTCGGCGCATCGATAACCCTGGCGCTTGAACGCACGGAGTTGCGCGGCGACGGCCTGGAAGAACAGCTCGAGGCCATGCTGGGCCGGCGCGAGCAGTGGGCCGGTGCGGCCGTCGACATGAACGACCCCGACCGTGCCGACCTCATGATAGATCGAGTGGAGCAGGGGTTCGCGGAGTTGATGGGACGCCAGCTCGCGCGACTCGAAGCAGCGCTGCCCGCAGAACTGGCCAGCGGTGCAGCCGACATCGCCCGAGCTACACGCGCCCAGTTGCAGGACGACGGCCGCGTCTGCGACTGGCCGACTTTTAACCAGCCCGCAGACCTCGGTGTTGAACCCGACTGCGTAGCCGCGTGGCGAGGCTTATCGGCGCTGCTGCTGACGAAGTCGGGTACCGTTCGTAAGTCGGTCACCGTCGCGGTAGGCGCGCCCAAAAAGAGCCAGCTCAAGCAGGACTACGGCGAACTGCTGGAGCTGGTACGAGAGCAACTCGACGACGGTCATCCTTTGCTAAGTGGGCTGGTGGCCATAGCCGACAAGAGCTTCCCGTCTTCTTCCAGGTTTTCGCCGGAGGGCAGGGCGGCGCTCAAGGCTTTTTTCAAGATCCTGCTCATGGCCCACGCCGAACTGTGGCAGGTGTTCCGCGAGCAGGGGCAGGTAGATTTTTCGGAAGTATCCGTACGCGCCATTGCTGCACTGGGCAGTGTCGAAGAGCCGGGCCGGCTGCTCGAAAACCTCGACCGTCGCATCGAGCACCTGTTGGTCGACGAGTTCCAGGACACCAACGTGTTGCAGTGCGAGCTTGTGCGTCGTCTTACCGGCGAGTGGGGAGCCGAGGACGGTCGTACCCTGTTCGTGGTGGGTGATCCCATGCAGTCGATCTACCGCTTCCGCAAGGCCGAGGTCGGGTTGTTCCTGGAGGCGGCGCGCCAGCACTCGCTGTTTCCCAGCGTGCAGCTTGAGCCGATCAGGCTGACGGTGAACTTCAGGTCGGAGGAGTCGATCATCGACTGGGTCAACCGCGTGTTTGCCCAGACGATGGGCGCTGAGGACGACGCCGAGCAGGGCGTGGTGGCGTTTGCGCCGGGCAACGCGCGGCCGGCCGCCGGCGAAGGCTCACCCATTGAACTGTTGGGTTGGGCTGTCGATGGGGATGAAGAAGATACGCCAACCGCCGCCGAGCTACAGGCGGCCGAAGCTCGCGGCCTGGCGCGGCTGATACGCGATGAGCTGATTCCCGGGGCACGCGCACGAGCGAGCGACGGCAAGGGCGGCAAGGTGGCCGTGCTTGCCAGGGCGCGTAAGCACGGGCGCGGCTTGATGGCCGAACTGAGGCGCCTTGGGGTGCCATTTTCCGCCGTGGAGATGGACTACCTCGCCGACAGGGCCGTTGTCCAGGACTTGCGCTCGCTGGCGAGTTTTATCGTCCACCGCTCGGACCGGCTGAGCGGCCTGGCCTTGTTAAGATCGCCACTTGGCGGCGTCGCGCTCGAAGACCTGTGCATACTCGTAGAGCCCGAGGTCGCTCGGACCAGCAAGGCCAGGCGTGACGCGCGCGGGGTGAAGGGCGCGCTCCTGCCTCATTACCAGACGGTGACCGAGTTGCTCACTGACGATGCAGCGCTTGGCGGCATGAGCGAGGACGGCCGTGAGCGCGCGGGCCGCGTACTGTCGGTTGTTGACCGGTCGCGTGGCCTGCTGGGGCGTGTGTCGGTGGCCCGCGTTGTCGAAGCCGCGTGGCTTGAGCTGGGCGGAGCTGCCTGGGCCGACGACACGGCTATGCTCGACGCGCGACGTTTTCTGGACCTGCTGGCCACCGTGGAGCAGGGTGGCCATGTTGATTTTGACGAGTTGGAAAGCCGCATGGCGGACCTGATGGCGGCGGCCGATCCCGATCCCGACATCGCCGTTGAGTTCATGACCATGCACAAGGCCAAGGGCCTGGAGTGGGACACCGTGGTGCTGCCCGGCCTGGGCACAGGCACCGGCGGCAACAAGACGTCGCCGGTGGCCTGGGAGACGGAGCCGGGCACGGGCTTGATGACCATAGCGGCTCCCCAGCCCGAGCGCGGGCGCCGCAGCGAGGACGACGGCAAGTTCAAGTTTCTCCAGGCCCGCGAAAAAACCCGCAGCGACGCCGAGGTTCTGCGTGTGGCTTACGTGGCCGCGACCCGCGCCTGTCATCGACTGGTGCTCTCGACCCCGGCCGTATCTCGCGATGAGGCCGGAGAGCTGAAGACTCCCGGCAGGGGAGCGCTGCTGGGAGCTCTCTGGCCGGCCGTTGAAGACCAATACGACGAAAGAATCGTGAGCGTGGATGATGTTGCTGCCGCCGATGCAGATGCTGCCACCGATGCCGATGCTGCCGGCAATGACGTTGTTACCGGCCAACAACTCACCCGCCTGCGTGCTGACTTCGCCTTGCCCGCAGCACCGCCGCCGGTGGCCGACAGCCTGCGCCTGCGCCGACCTTCTGAAACCGGCAAGCCCGTACACGCCGAGGCCATGACAACCGACCGCAGCGCGCTGCAGAAAGGCACCGTCGTGCACAAGTGGCTCGAGCGCATCGGCCACGACGCGATGGAGGGCTGGGACACCGAGCGACTTGAGCGAGAGAAGCCGCGCATCAGGCAGGCCTTGGCGGCCGAGGGGGCACTGCATGACCGGCTCGACGACCTGGCGGACGAGGCGGTAGCTGCCCTGGGCCGTGCGCTGGCCGACGACAAGGGCCGCTGGCTGCTGGGCAGACAGGAAGACGATCGCTACGAGTGGGACTTAACGATGGTGGCCGAGGTGTCAGGCCAGTCAGAAATTACCTCGGCCAGTATCGATCGCAGCTTTGTAGAAAAAGGCGTGCGCTGGATCGTGGACTACAAGACCGGCCGGGTGCCGTTTGGCCAAGGCGAGTTTGCCGGCCTGGACGAGGCCGCTGCGCGCGAGAAGTACCTGGCCGAAAAGAAGGAGCACTACCAGGACCAGCTGCAGGCTTACGGCGAGTTGCTGGCCCATCTTGAGCCCGACCGCCCGATAAAACTCGCGCTGTACTTTCCCGAGGTCGAACGCGGCCTGCACGAGTGGGATTACGAGGCCGACGCTCTTCAGCCGGCCGAATAACTACCCGAAGCCTCGCGCAAACGGGTCGCCACCAACTCGCGCAGTTCGGGCGGGCCGATGACCTCTACGTCGGGGCCGTACTTGAGGATGTCCATCATCAGCTCCTCGCTGCGTCCGTAGGGCACGCTCAGTTCATAGCTGCCGTCTTCGAGGCGTTGGCCCTTCTGTTCGGGATGCCACAGTTCGCTCTCGACCCAGCGCGCGCGGTGCGGGTTGAACCTGAGTACGGCCGTGCCGGTCACGGCACCCGGAAAAATACCGTAGGTACTTTTCACGTGGTCGTCGAGCTGCTCATCATCAACATCGGTGGCTGCCTCTTCGAGCACGCTGTAGTCGAGTATGCAGTCGAGCGAAAACATGCGCAGGTCCTCTCGCATGTGGCACCAGGCGTCGAGGTACCAGGCACCGCGGTAGCTCACCAGACGCTGCGGCGAGATGTCGCGCTTGGTCTGCTCGTCCTTGCCCCGGGCGTGGTAGGTAATGTTGACGCGCCGTCGTTCCATGGTGGCCTCGGCCAGCGTCTCAAAGGTGTCCTCGGGCGTGTCCCTGCTGCCTATGCCCAGTATGCGTATGCGGTCAACCTGGCTGCGGTCGCGCCCCAGCTCGCGCTCGACCAGTTCTTTTACCGGTGCGGTAAACCGGTCGCTCAGGTCGGGTTCCAGTCGGCTCAGCAGTTCGTGCATGGCCAGCAGAGCCCTGAGCTCGGCTCCTGAGAACTGCATGGGGATGGCCTGCATGGCGTGCTCGCTGCTCGCCTCGATGTAGTAGCCGTTGGTCTCGGCGTGAAAGGGGATGTCGTGGCCCATTTCACGCAGGTTTTCCAGTGCGCGTTTAACCGTGGCCCGCGAGCAGTTCATGCTCCTGCACAGGCCCTTCATGCTGCGCGGCTGCAGCGCACGGTCGGGTCCACGGCCCATGAGTTCGCGGAAAAGCTGCACGGCCCGGTCGGTGTTGCTCATGCCCATAATGGACAAGCTTATAAAACATTCCTGCAGCTACCGGAAAGCGCCGCCTGCCCGTGAGGCAGCGCCTAGCTGCCGTGGCAGATCACGCAGTTTTCCGGGCCCTGGCCGGTGAGCAGCGGATC
>DUBO01000011.1 GCA_012960245.1 Candidatus Binatota bacterium
TCATCGACCAGGCATTCATCGCCCTGGGTGCCGCAGGCAAAGCCCGCGGTCTCGTCGTTATTGTCGCATGAGCCCGCACCATCGCAGGTATCGGGATTGGTGCATTCGGTGTCGGTCGCGCTGCCGCAGGTAAAGCCCAGGCTCTCATCGTTGACGTCGCATGAGCCCGCACCATCGCAGGTATCTGGATTGGTACACCCGGTGTCGCTGCCGTCGCCGCAGCTGGTGGCCACGGGGGTGTTTACGGTCCCGCCGCACACCGAGGAAACGCATATATCATGGAAGGTGCACGTGTTGCCGTCGTCACAGGCTACGCCGGTGTCATAACGGATCGTGAAGTTGGTAAGCGTGCCAGGGTTTCCGTTTACGACCTGTATGCCGTCGGATCCCGCCGCGTTTTCAATACCGATGGAGTGAGTGTCCCCGTCGGGGACAGCAGACAGGTATCTCACCTCTATATTGTTGGCGCTTTCGAACAGCACGAGTTGAAAACTCACGGCAGAGCCACCACCAAAATGCTGTATGTCGGTAAACTGCACGATGAAGCGCCGCTGCGGTGAAGAGCCCAGTGTTTCGTAATGTATGGTTCCGCCCAGGGTCGGGTTCAGATCCTCGGCGAAGGCCATGATCGCCGCATTCGGGGCAGTGGCGTTGGGGATAGCAACGGCAGCAAAGGGGCAGTCGTTGGTGGTAAAGGAAAACAAGCCGTTCGCGCAGACGCTCAGCAACGTGTAATCGGTGCCGTAAAAGCTGAATGTAAAATCCAGCGCCGCGGTGGAAGTACCGTCATCTGCCAGGTTAAGCGCGGTACCGCTGGAGGTGATGTCTTCGTAAGTAAAACTGCTGGGGCCGCCAGGATCGTTGGAGTCGTCGCAACGGTAGGTGCCGTCTTCGCCGCAACCGCCAGCCTGTGCGCTCGCATCGATGTGTCCGCACGTACCGGCACCGTCGCACACGTCGGCGGTGCACGTGATGGCATCGTCGGAGCAGGGCGTGTTGACCGTGTCGAAGCAGTTACCGGCGGCCTCGTTGCAAGTGGCGTTACATTCGCTGCCTCCGCTGCACGGGTCGCCGGCGTGGTTGCTGCAACTGCCGCCGCTGCACGTGTCGGAGCCGTTGCAGAACAGGCCGTCATCGCAGGCGCTGCCGTCTTCTCCTGAGATGCAGGGGCCATCGACTGTTACGCTGATGTTGTCGACTCTGATCCAATCGCTGTCATCTTCGTTGACCACGAACACCGTAACCTGGCTTGTCGTGGGATGGACGTATTGATCGGCATCAATGCTTATAGTTTTACTGATGACAGCGTCGGCGCTGCCCGTATCGTCGCCTATTATCGTGTAGGAGCCGGTGGTGTAGTTCCACAGGTAGACCCAGCCGAAATCTCGCGAATCTCTCCTGCCTATTTCAGCTGAAACCGTTATCTCGGTGATGTCGGAGGCATCTTCGTCCAGGTATAACTCGAAAATTATGACAGCGTTGTCACCGGCATTAGGGTCTGCGGTCTGGTATCGGGAGTCATCCGAACCAACCAGGTTGGCGTACTCGGCCGTGGATGCTTCGGAGAACAGGCTCCAACCGCCGATGGTGTCGCGCCGGGCGCTGAAGGTGCCATTGGAAATGGTCGAATCGGGTTCGTCTATTTCACCATCTTCGGCCGTGAAGGTAGCCGAGGGGCTGGTGATCCCGTCGTAGGTGTAAGTTTTGCCCGGCAGTGGTGGACAAGCTGGGCAAGAAGCTCCGGAGCAGGTTCCCACTCCGCCGAAATTCAAACCCGAACAAGCGGTGCCTCCGTCGCAGGTGATCTTCCACTGGCTCGCGTCCGCACCTGCCTGGAGATTGATGGTGGCGTCCTTGCAGGCATCTGTTCCCGTGCAAAGGATGTGGCCGCTTTCGCTCGCCGGAGTGAACGTTGCGTTTCCCGAGCAGGAGGCCCCGCCGTTGCATACGATCGCGCAAAAAGAACCTACGCCGGTCGGGCACGCATTCCCGATGTTACTTTGATCCTTGCAGGCATCCGTACCCACGCAATTTTCTGAGCCGCAGGCCGCACCAGCGGGGCTCGCGAACAGGAAGATCCCGAAGACAAAGGCAAAAAGAGAACAAACGGCCGGGGACAGGCGGACTTCGGGAAGTGTATTGAAGATAGAAAGCGGACCAAGAAGCCGACGCCTGTTACGCCCTGGAACAGGACCGCTCCTGTTGTAGACCTTCGGCGCTGAGCGAGACACCCCGGGTAACGGCAAGAAGCCGAAGGTAAGCACTGCCCACAATGACAGAGCTATTTTAACTACAAGTCCTTTATCCACGGGAAGCTCCCCCCCCCCTCCCGGGTTGTTTGGACAATCCGGGTGCTACATCCCTGCAACGGATAGACTCCCACAAGGGGGCGATTCGTGTCAACGGTTCTGACGTGGTTTTTCCATCCACGCATCGTTTTTTTCTCCTCTCGTCCCCCATGCGGGGGGGGGGGAGCAGCGGTTAGGGGGGGGGCTTGTACCGCAGCAGGGTCACTGGGCTGACCCCGGTTTCGTTTGCAAACGGGGTTTGCTCCAGCGGAGTCAGTAACGCTGGGTCCACGACAGGCGAAGCGTGTAGTCGGCTGTCGTTGTTGTGAATGAACTGCCCGACTTGTCCCAGGCCTGGTTGGCCACCAGCGACAGCTCTCGCCCGGGTTCGGGTATCCAGCGCAACCGGCTGTTAAGCGTCGGCTGGTCACCCTGGTTGTCCCACTGCACGAGGTTGCGCCAGCTCACCCGCGTAGACGGGTTCACATCGAAACCGAATCGTGAGAGGTGGATGGTGAAGTCGCCCTCGGGCAGTTTCGCGTCGATGAGCTGGTGTTCCAAGGACAGGAAAAAATGCGGCGAGGGGCGCAATTCCAGCACGGCCGCGGTGTTGACCATGTTCCCTGAATAGAACTCGCCCCACTTGACGTGAAGCTTGCCCGCCACCGGTCGCGTTGTGCTGGTGTCGAGGCGCACCGCCGGCCGCTGGTAGCGGTAGTCCCCGGGCTGGATGATGGTGCCCGCGACTATCTCGAAGTCCTCGCTGGTGTCTTCTTCGATAAACGACCACGCGAAGCTGAGCTTGTCGCCGGCCTGGTTGCTGAGGACGAGATAGTCAACGTCTACTTGGACGCTTTCCAGCTTATCGCCGGTGTCGGTCACCGTTCGTGCCGTGAATCCACTGTCGACGTGGCGAATAGGTCCACTGCCAGGGCGGTGTCGATACCTGAGGTTTGCACGGTAGTCTCTAATGCCGGTGCGGTTGACGAAACCCAGCGCCGGCAGGAAGTCTTCTTGCAGTTCGGCAACCGATATCCCGGCGTTCCAGCGATCGTTGGGCCAGTCAACCGATGCGCCCCAGGCCAGTTCCTTGTCGCCGACAGGTGGTTCGCCGGTCGGCGGATCGGTCCAGCTTTTCTGGGCCCAGGCCCTGGCCACCAGCACCTGGTCGCCGGCGACACGGCTGTCGCGGTAGCGGTAGTCCAGGCCCGCCAGCGTGTTGTCGCCGTCGCTCAACGGGTCGCCGTGAGTGGCAATGAAGCCGGCTCGCGATTTGCTCCCGAGGTCGCGAGTTGCCCGGGCCACGGTGAGGTTTTTTGAGTCGACCTGCGCCGAATCTCCTACCACGACGTCTAGCAGGCCCAGGTCCCAGGGCCCCACGTGACCGGCGAGCTTGGCACCAACAACAAGGTCGACCGGCTGGGAGTCGGCGTCAAGTCCGATTCGGCGGGAGAAAAATGGCGTACCGTTCTGCTTGAGGCCTCCGAACTCGAACACCCCGGCGTCCTCGATAAAGAAATCCCTGGTCTCGGGAAAGAACAGCGAGAAGCGCGTCAGGTTGGTTTGCCTCAGGTCGACGTCGGCGTCGGAAAAATCGGTGTTGGCCGTGAACGCGGCCGTCATCGAAGGCGTCGCTCGGTAGAACACGTTTACCGAAGGTTCCATGGCCAGGTCCTGGTCTCCGGTTCCCGGGCCACCGGACTCCGCGTTCCAGCGGCTGCTCATCGCCAGCGAGGGCTGTATGTCCAGGCCCAGTCCCTGCTGTATTCCCTCTAACCCCTCCATGGTCCCGTAATTGGCGGGGTCGGTGATGCTGTATGACTGCGAGGTTGACCCCCATTTTATTTTCTCGCTGCGGCGGCGGATGTGGCGTTCGATTTCCAGGCCCCAGCGTGTCGAGTTGGCGTCCAGGCTCACGCTCTTGAAAGGAATCGCCATTTCGGTCGACCAGCCCTGCTCGTCAATGATCGAGTCTGCCGACCAGATCGCGTCCCACTCGTGCCGGTAAGTGGTCTGGTTTTCGGCCCGTCCCTCGCTGCTGGTGCCCAGGGGAGTGACCTGGAACAAGTAGGCGTTGCGTCGATCGAACAGGGTGTCGAGCATCACGTTTATGCGTGCCTCGTTCAGCAGGAAGGAGTCATTGACCAGCTGGTGCGCGACTATCTTTTCCGGCTCGCTGTCGAAGCAGCGCACGCCTATATAGATGTTGTCGTCATCGTAGGCGAGGTAGGCCACCGTGCGCTCGCTGGGGTCAGCACCCTCGACCGGCTCAACCTGCCGGAAGCTGTCGATGACGGCGGCGTCCTGCCACGTGGCATCGTCCAGGTGGCCGTCTATTACGGGTGGATTGTCAGTGCGGGTTATTGTTACCCGCGGGTGCGAGTATTCCGTTGCTTCTGCACTGGGCGGGTATAGCGGCGCCACGCACACCAGCGCTATGGCAGCGTGGGCGAGTAATCGGCGGGCAGGTCCCTGGTCGTAGTGTGCGTTATCTTCTAACACGCGAACTGGCCGGGCGTCGTGCCGGTCACGGCAAGTCGGCCACGGAAGCGTGATAATGTCGCTGCCCGGTAGCGTTTACAACGGGCTTTCTACGCGGGTGGCTGGACACCCCGGTGCCGGGCTGGCAGAACACGGGTTGCATGTCGGGTGAATCAATACTCATAGCCAACCGGGGGGAGGTGGCATTGCGGGTCGCGCGTGCGGCTGCCGATCTCGGCCTGCGTACGGTGGCCGTTTACGCAGGTGACGACTCGCGTGGACTGCACCTGCGCGTGGCCGACCAGGCCCGTCGTCTCGAGGGCAACGGCGTGGGCGCTTATCTCGATGGGGAACAGCAGCTGGCCATCGCCGTGGACGAGGGCTGTACCTTGCTGCACCCGGGTTACGGTTTCCTGGCCGAAAACGCTGGCTTTGCCTCGCTGGCGGCCGAGCGCGGCGTGGTTTTTGTGGGGCCCGCGCCCGCGACCCTCGAGCTGCTGGGCGACAAGCCTCGCGCGCGCGCGCTGGCCCGGCGCCTGGGAGTGCCGGTTTTGGCGGGAAGCGAAGGCGACCTCGATCTCGCCGGTGCCCTGGCGTTCCTGGAATCCCTGGGTAAGAGCGCAGCGATGATGGTAAAGGCCGTTGCCGGAGGTGGCGGAAGGGGTATGCGAGAGGTGTACAGCGCCGACGAGGTCGAGCAGGCCTTGGAGCGCTGCCGGTCGGAGGCCGAGTCGGCCTTCGGGCAGGGCGGGCTGTACGCCGAGCAACTCGTGAGGCGAGCGAGACATTTCGAGGTGCAGGTGCTGGGCGACCAGCACGGTGGCCTGGTGGTGCTGGGTGACCGCGAGTGCAGCCTGCAGCGGTGTCACCAGAAACTCGTGGAGCTGGCCCCGGCCGTCGCATTGTCCGCTGGGCAGCGAAAACAGATGAGCGACGCGGCCCTCCTGATGGCCCGCGAGCTCAATTACACGGGACTGGGCACCTTCGAATTTCTGCTCGACCTGGACGCTGGCGATACCGGCGAGTTGTTTTTCATAGAGGCAAACCCGCGCCTGCAGGTCGAGCACACGGTCACCGAACAGGTAACGGGCCTCGATCTCGTCAGCCTTCAACTACAGGTCGCCCGCGGCGCCAAGCTGTCGGAGCTGGGCGTGGATGACGTCAGGCAGAGCGGCATCGCGCTGCAGGTCAGGATCAACGCCGAACGGCAGCAGGCCGACGGCAGCGTGCTTCCCTCGGGCGGAACGCTGGCCGTGTTCGACCCGCCCGCGGGGCCGGGCCTGCGCGTGGACACGCTCGGCTACACCGGCTACGAGGTCGCCGGGGCCTACGATTCGTTGCTGGCCAAGCTGGTCGTCACGAGGTCGTCGGGAGATCTTGGCGAGTTGCTGGCGAGGGCCTACCGGGCGCTTTGCGAATTCAGGGTGGAGGGGGTGGCCACCAACATCGGTTTTCTACAGAACCTGCTGCAACACTCCGAGGTCGAGGCGGGCAACTGGTACACCGGGTTGCTGGGCGACCACGGCAGTGAGCTTTCGGCCAACGGCGACGGCAGGCATCGGCGCCTGTTTTTCGAAGACGACGCTGTCCCGGCGCTGCCTGCTGACGGCGGATCAGTTGCCGACGCGGGCGAGCGGGTCCTGTGCTCGGCCATGCCGGGCACGGTGGTTTCGCTGGCCGTCGAGGTCGGACAGGTGCTGGCCGCCGGCGACGAGTTGCTGGTGATGGAGTCAATGAAGATGGAGCACGTGATCGCGGCTCCAGTGGCGGGCGAACTGCTGGTGCTAGACGTGGCCGCCGGCGACACGGTGTCTGAGGGGCAACGCCTGCTGCTCATAAAAGAAACGCAGGGCGAGGTGACAGAGCCGGTGGCCGAAGAGGCTCCCGATCTTGAACGAGTGCGGCCCGATCTCGCCGAGGTCGTCGACAGGCACGCCTTCGGGCTGGACGAAAACCGCCCCGACGTGGTCGCGCGTCGTCGCAAGACCGGCCAGCGTACCGCCCGAGAGAACGTGGACGATCTCTGCGACGCGGGGTCCTTCGAAGAATACGGTGCGCTGGTGATCGCCGCCCAGCGCGGCCGCCGCGAGATGGCTGATCTTATACGCAAGACGCCGGGTGACGGTATGGTCTGCGGCCTGGGGCGGGTCAACGGCGATGTTTTTGCCGACGACTCGTCGCGTTGCGTGGTCATGTCCTACGACTACAGCGTGCTGGCGGGCACGCAGGGCATGCTCAACCACCGTAAGAAGGATCGCATGTTCGAGATCGCGCGCGAGCAGCGGCTGCCTGTGGTCATTTTTACCGAGGGCGGGGGAGGGCGGCCCGGTGACACCGACGCGCCCGGCGTGGCTGGTCTCGACTGCCTGGCCTTTCGCTACTTCGGTGAGCTCAGCGGGCTGGTGCCGCTGGTGGGCGTGAACTCGGGTTACTGTTTTGCAGGCAACGCCGCGTTGCTCGGTTGCTGCGACGTCATCATCGCTACGCGTAACTCGAGCATCGGCATGGGCGGGCCGGCCATGATCGAGGGCGGCGGCCTGGGTGTCTTTCACCCCACCGAGGTTGGCCCGGCTGCCGTGCAATCGGCCAACGGCGTGGTCGACGTGCTGGTCGACGACGAAGAGCAGGCCGTGGCAACGGCCAAGCGCTACCTTTCTTACTTCCAGGGCCCGGTCGATGACTGGCAGGCAGCCGACCAGCGCCTGCTCAGGGAGGCCATACCCGAAAACCGCTTGCGCGTTTACGACGTGCGCTCGGTCATCGAGACGCTGGCCGACGAGAACTCGGTGCTCGAGCTGCGCGGGGGCTTCGGAGCGGGCATGGTCACGGCGCTCGCGCGCATAGAGGGACGCCCGCTGGGCATACTGGCCAACAACCCCGGCCACCTGGCCGGGGCCATAGACCCCGACGGGGCCGACAAGGCAGCGCGTTTCATGCAGCTGTGCGATGCTTTTGACCTGCCCGTGCTGAGCCTCTGCGACACGCCGGGCATCATGGTCGGACCCGAGATAGAAAAACTCGCCAATGTCAGGCACGCCTCGCGCATGTTCGTAGTCGGCGCGAGCATGACGGTGCCCTTCATGACCATAGTGCTGCGAAAGGGCTACGGGCTGGGGGCGCAGGCCATGGCGGCCGGCAGCTTCCACGCGCCGCTGTTCACGGTGTCCTGGCCCACCGGGGAGTTCGGCGGCATGGGCCTGGAGGGAGCCGTCAAGCTGGGATTTCGCAAGGAACTCGAGGCCGTCGACGATCCGCAGGAGCGCCGCGAGCTTTACGAAAAGATGGTCGCGCGCGCCTACGAGGTAGGCAAGGCCGTCAACATGGCGTCGCACTTCGAGATCGACGACGTTATCGATCCCGCCGATTCGAGACAACGCGTGGTGTCAGCGCTGAGGTCGGTGCCGGATCCCGCGCCGCGCACTGAAAAGAAGCGTCCCTGTATTGATACCTGGTAGACCGCGATAAATAAGGAGGCAGGTTGTGTTGCAAGGACTTTTTCCTCAGCAGGTCAACAACGACTACCGGGGTCACCCGCTGGCCTTGTGGCTGTTCTACCCGATAACGCTGATTACGCTGGGCCGCAGCCTGGTACACATCTTCCGCGACGACGGAGGTGCGCAGTCGATTGCCACCATACCGCTGGACAGTTTCACGCCCGACGGGGCCGCGGGCGTGGTAACGATCTTCGCCTTGTGGGGATTGTCGCAGTTGTTGATCGGCCTGTTCTACGTGCTGGTGCTGTGGCGCTACCGGGCGCTGTTGTCGCTGATGTACCTGTCGCTGATCGTGGAATACCTGTCGCGCATGGCTATAAGCAACTGGAAACCGATAGTCACGCTTGAGACTCCGCCGGCCGTACCGGGCGGTTACCTTATCATTGTCGTGTCGCTGGTCATGCTGGTGCTGTCGCTGCGACGGACCCCGGCAGCAGGCGGCTGACTGCTGTGGCCGCGGATCAGTCGCGTCCCAGTATGGCGATGCCGCAGGCAGTGGGATGGCCGCCAAGGTTGTGTGACAGGGCCATCCGGGGGTTTTTGACCTGGCGCTTTTCGGCGCGGCCCTGCAGTTGCAGCGTGTTCTCGTAGATCATGCGTACGCCGGTAGCCCCGGTGGGGTGTCCGAAGGCCTTCAGGCCTCCGTCGGTGTTCACCGGCAGGTCGCCGCCCAGTTCGAATTTGCCGTCGGCTATGTGTTCCTTCGCGCTGCCCTTGTCGCAGAACCCGAGATCCTCGTAAGCCAGCAGCTCGGTCAGTGAAAAGCAGTCGTGCACCTGGGCAACGCCGATCTCGCTGCGCGGATCGCTTATGCCGGCCTGCTCGTATGCATCGGCGGCGGCCCAGCCGTTGGGTTTCCACGAGAGGAAGTCGTTGCCGGGGTCTTTCTGGGGATTGGGGCCCGAGCTGATGGTGACGGCCTTGACCAGCACCGGGTCGTCGCGGAAGCCACGCGCGAGGTCGGTGCGTGACAGTACCACCGCGGCCGCGCCGTCGGTCTGCGCGGCACAGTCGTACAGGCCGAAGGGCCAGGAGATCATGCGTGCGCTGAGCACGTCGTCGACGGTGATTTCCCGCTTGAGCCAACTGCGCGGGGCCAGCGTGCCGTTGTGGTGGTTCTTGACGGCGATGCGCGCGAGGTCCTCGCGGCCGGCACCGTAGCGATCAAAGTAGGTCGCCGCGCAAAGAGAGAACCAGCCGGCGGGCGTCCTGGGCAGGTCGCGTACGCCGTCCATCATCACCGTCGGCCCTGAGACGCCGCGGTCCTTGGGCTTGTCGTAACCTACCACGAGCACGGTGTCGTACAGCCCCGAGGCGATAGACATTACACCGTAGCGAAACGCGTCGGTGCCGGTGGCGCAGTAGTTAGAGACCATGCTCACCGGTCGCTCGAACAGCTTGAGCGCGTCGGCACACTCGTGCGGCCCCTGCGTGGTGTAAAGGCTGCCGGTGAATACAGCCTCTATTCTTTTCTGTGGTTCGTCTATGCCCGCGTCGGCGTAAGCCTCGTAGGCGGCGTCTACGATCATGTCGGACGGAGACTGATCCCAGTTCTCACCAAAGGGGCAGCAGCCAACACCCACTACCGACACCTTGTCGCGAAGCGCATCCTTGCCCATTACCGGTCCTCGCTTGTTGCCGGCTCAGTGGCCGGCGTTGCTTTCCAGTAGTAGTTGGGACGACCACCGGCGCGGTGCATACAGCGGAATTCGAATTCCAGCGGCATGCCGAGGCTGACGTCGTCGGGTGCGCAGTTGACCAGCTGCATGTGCACGCGCGCACCCTCGACGTCGACTATGCCCGCTACCGTGGGCGGACTGGGCGTGGGAAAAAAATAGTCGAAGGTCCAGGTCACCAGCTTCCCGCTGCGGTCCGAAAGGCGGGTTCCATCAAAATCGTCGCGGGCGAAGCAACTCTCGCACACGCGTTGGACGGGAAACTGCACGGCGCCGCAGGAGCGGCAACGCTGGCCACAAAAAGCGAGGTTGCTGTCGCGCTCGCGGAAGTGGACGGTAGCCGAAAGTCCCGGTCCTGCCTGGGCTTCCCACTCGCTTGTCCCCAGGTCCCTGGCCTTGAGATACTGGGCGTAGTCGGCCACCGGTTGCCGCCTTTCCAGGTGCCACCCCACTCCTCGTCGTTCCGGCAGTTGCTCGATTCCGTCGGTGACCTTGAGCGCGAGGGCATCGGCGCCGTCGCCGTAGTTGGCTACCAGTATGCGTTCGCCCGGGCGTGCGTTCTCGAGCGCGGCTACCAGTTGCAGGGGTGCGAAGGCCACGCCGGCGTTTCCCAGGCGGCCGAAAAAGCCGTCGGTGAGTTGTTCGTCGGCCAGGCCCAGTGTGCGTGCGACGCCCGTCCGGCTGCGGTGGTCGGGGCCGTACAGGGCGACCTTGTCGTAGTCGCTTACCGAGTCGTCGCCGTCGGCCAGCAGGCCATCGATCGCCTCGGCCATGCGCGGCGCGTAGCCTTCCTGCACGACGAAGCGGTCTTCCCAGCTGTGCACGAAGTCATCCCCCTCGCTGCGCCACACGTCGACGATTTCGTCGGTGACAGATCGAGAAGCTTCCATGGTGGCTATGACCGAATCCTTCGACACGAGGAACGCGGCCGCGCCGTCACCACTGTTGCGCTCCAGTCCGGAACCCGGGGCACCCATTCGGCAGTCGGACGCGATGACCAGGACGCACGTGGCCGAACCCGCGTCGATGGCATCGGCGGCCGCCCGGAGGGCGGTCGTGCCGGCGCGCAGCGAGTTCGAGTAGTCGGTGGCCTGGAGCTCACGGCCGAGGTCCAGGGCTCGCGCGATCAGTGCCGCGCCCTGTTTCTCCCTGAACGGGTAACTGGTCGATGCGAAGTAGACCGCGTCGACCCGCTCGCGGGAAAACCCGGCCAGGCAGTCAGCACCGGCCGCCACCGCCATGGTGACGCTGTCCTCGTCGTTCCACGCCACCGCTTTTTCGGGACCGCCGTCGCGCGGCGTATGGCCGGACAGGGCGTCCAGCGAAAGCCGGTGAGGTGGTACGTAGGCGCCGTAAGAACTTATTCCTGCCATGGTGATTTCGCTGCTTCAGCCACCCATCTTGAGGCCGGCTACACTGCTACCGAAAATCTCGGTGGCGACCGCGTCGCCAATGCGACGCGCGTCCCAGCGCTGTGGTTCTTTTCCTGCTTTTACGGGTGAGCCCAGTTGCCACGAACGGTAGTGTGCTATTTCGTCGCCCACCGCGCGGAAGACCTGCCCGGTAACGTGCGAGGCATCGTCGCTGGCCAGCCACGCCACCACCGGTGCCGAGTTCCCGGGGTTCAGCTTGCTGAACTCTTCACCCACTTCGTTGGCCTCCAGCGTTTCCATGCCCTGGAAGGTCTCGGTGACAAGGCGCGTAGCTCCACCAGGTGCCACCGCGTTGGCTCGCACCCCGTAGCGCTTGCCCTCCAGCGCCGTGATCATGGTGAGCGAAGCAATGCCTCCCTTGGCGGCGCCGTAGTTGGCTTGTCCCTTGTTACCCTGCAGGCCCGCCGAGCTGACCGTGTTTACGATCGCGGCCCGGCGCGGCCGGCCGGCCTTGGACTCGGCCTGCCAGTAAACGCAGGCGTGGTGGGTCATGTTGAACGTGCCCTTCAGGTGTACGGCGATCACGCTGTCGAAGTCGTCCTCTGTCATCCTCACTATAGAGGCGTCACGCAGTATGCCCGCGTTGTTGACGACGATGTCCAGTCCGCCCCAGGTGTCGATGGCCTGGGCTACGCAGGCCTCGGTGTCGTTCCAGGACGATACGTTGGCATTGTTGACGACCGCTTCGCCGCCGGCCGCCTTGATGAGGCCGGCGGTCTCCGCGGCAGGACTGTCGTCACTGCCCTGGCCACCGGAGTCGGTGCCGAGGTCGCTGACCACAACGCGCGCGCCGTGGGCGGCAAGTTCAATAGCCTCGCCGCGGCCTATGCCGCGTCCGGCACCGGTCACGATCGCGATTTTTCCTTCAAGCAGGGACATGCCTTTAAGCCTCCAGCGGGTTCGTCTCAACGCCCACGGTTCAGTCGGTCACGCGCGGGCGTACATGGCAACCACGCAGGCCCCGCCCAGGCCGAGGTTGTGTTGCAGTGCGGCGCTGACGTTGTCTACCTGCCGCTTCTCCGCTTCGCCGCGCAGCTGCCAGGTCAGCTCGGCGCACTGGGCCAGCCCGGTCGCACCGATGGGGTGCCCCTTGGAGAGCAGACCCCCCGAGGGGTTGACCACCCAGCGCCCACCGTAGGTGCACGCGTTTTCTTCCACCAGTCGTTCGCCTTCACCCTCGGGGCACAGGCCGAGCGCTTCGTAGGTGATCAGTTCGTTGGTGCTGAAGCAGTCGTGCAGTTCGATGACCTGCACGTCGTTGGGGCCCAGGCCGGATTCATCGTAAACCTGCCGCGCCGCGCGCTCGGCCATGCCCATGCCTGCCACGCCTATGGCGCCGCGCTCGAAGTCCTCGGCCCGGTCGGTGGTAAGCGCCATTGCGAGTATGTCGATTGCGCCGGGGTGGGGGTGGGACTGGAGGTAGCGCTCGGACACGACCACCGCAGCTGCCGCGCCGTCGCTGGTCGGGCAGGCCTGCAGCAGGGTCAGCGGGTCGTAAACCATTCGGGAGGCCAGGACCTCATCCAGCGTGCAGGCTTCCTGGTACTGCGAGCGCGGGTTGTTTACCGAGTGCAGGTGGTTTTTTACCGAGATCTTGGCGAAGGTTTCCGGCTTGGTGCCGTACTTCTCCATGTGGTCGCGGCCGGCATCTCCGAAAACCCGCGCGGCAACCGGGGCTTTCTTTTCTCTCACGGTCTCCTCGGCGACCGCCTCCATGCCGGGCATCTGGTTTTCGATCGGACCCTTTTTCATTTTTTCAAAGCCCAGGGCCAGCGCGGCGTCGACTTGTCCGCTGCGCACGGCGCAGTAAGCCATGTAAAGGGCAGTTGAACCGGTAGAGCAGTTGTTGTTGACGTTGAATACGGGGATGCCAGTCATGCCGATTTCGTACAGCGACTGCTGGCCAAGCGTGCTCATGCCGTTGATGTAACCGCAGTAGGCCAGTTCGATGTCGGCGTAGGGGACACAGGAGTCATCCAGGGCGTCCCGGGTGGCGCTGCGCGCGAGGTCCTTGGCGTCGCTGTCGCAGCGGGCGAACCTGGTCATGCCAACTCCAATGACGAATGCGCGTTGGGTGAAATTACTGGCCATTGTTTTTTACTCCAGGCTGTTGGAATCGAGGCGGTCGGCTTTGTCGCCCAGTGTTGTCGGTGGGCAAGGGTGCGTCAAGAACGCGATCGGCCTCGTAAAGACCGCTAACCGCTGAAAAGTAGTTGCCCGAGGCTGTCCAGGTGGCAGCCGGCGGGGTCCATGAAGGCCTCGTCGTCTGCCGGGCGGGCGAGCTTCATTTCCTGCGCGAGGCCAGTTCGGTGCTGAGCGCGCGTTCGCGTTCCATTGCCTCGGCCATGGTCGAAGCGGGGCCCTGTCGAAGGGCGCGCTTAGCAGCCGCCAGTACCTCAGGGCGTTTCTCCGCCATTGAGCCGGCAAGTGTGCGCGCTTCGTCGGCCAGGCGGTCGGGAGCGACCACCCGTTGCACAAGTCCCGCCGCGCCGGCCTCGTCAGCGGTTATCACCGCTCCCGACAGCACCCATTCAAGCGCCTTGGGCGTACCGACCAGCTGCGGCAACAGGTGCGTGCTGCCCAGGCCCGGCAGCATGCCCAGGCCGGTGAAGTTAAGACCCAGGCGGGCGCCGTCGGCCGCCAGTCGGACGTCGCAGCCAAGAGTCATCGTGACCCCGACACCGAAGGCGTCGCCGTTGATGGCCGCGATGACCGGCTTGGCATACGAGAGCAGCTCCAGGGGGAACTCGCGCACGAAAGACTCCTGGCCCAGGGCGGGCCCGGGCCCGCCCTTGCGGCCGGCCATGTGCTCTTTCATATAGTCAAGGTCCACGCCGGCGCAGAAGGCCCGGCCACGACCGGTCAGTACTACCACCCGCGCAAGGTCGTCGTCTCGTGAGCGGGAGAACGCATCGACAATTTCTTCACCCATCTCGGGCGTGTAGGCGTTGAGCTTGTCGGCGCGGTCAAGCGTGATGGTGGCTATGCCCTCGGCCAGTTCGTAGGAAATTTTTTTGTACATCGTCTCGCGTATTGCCCCGCGCCCGGTCTACTTACCGTCGTAGGGCGCCCAGCGCGGCTGGCGTTTTTCGACCATCGCTGCCGGTCCCTCGGAGTGATCGGGGTGGGCCGTGTGTTGGCGTATGGTCTGCCAGGTGTTTTTCAATGCCTCGTCCAGGCCCACCTGCAGGCTCTGCCAGATGGCCTGCTTGGAGCGGGCCAGCGCGGTGGGCGAGTGCTGGGCTATCGTGGTGGCGAGCTCGCGTGCCCTGGGCATGAGCTCGGCCTGGGGCACCACCTCGCCGACCAGTCCCACAGCCAGTGCTTGCTCGGCGGTCATGCGCTCTGAGCCTCCGAGCAGCGCCAATCGCAGGACGGCCTCCAGCGGTATGCGCCGGGCCAGGCCCACGGGCTCCAGGCCCGAGATGACACCGAGCTTGACGTGGGTATCGAAGAAGGTGGCGTTGTCGGCGGCGACGATAAGGTCGCTGTCGGCCACGAAGTGCAGCCCGCCGCCGCAGCACATGCCGTTGACGGCCGTGATGACCGGCTTCCAGCAGGCGTTCTGTATAGCGGTGATGTGCAGGAAGGGCGTGTCCTCGGCCGGAGGGCCCGTGCGATCAAAGCCGCCTTCGGCTACCACCGCCTCCACGTCCACGCCTGTGCACAGGGCTTTTTCGCCGGCGCCGGTCAGTATGACGCAGGTCGTGTCGGGATCGTCCTTGATCGCCTGCCATGCCTGCGCGAGCTCGCGGGCCATCAAGCTGTTGAAGGCATTGCGACGTTCGGGTCGGTTGAGCGTGATCGTGGTCACGCGGTCCTCGGTCTGGTAGAGCAGTGTCTCGAAATCCATGGTGGCGCCCGCCAGTCGATACTAGGGCGCGCTACGGATTAAGTCGAAGCCGTCGGGTTCAAGCGACGCGGTCGGCGCGTTCAGGCCTCGCCGCCGCGGGCCTTAGCCCCTCCACTGCCCAGGTGCTCGTCGGCCATGAGCACGGTGGCGGGCAGCGTGATTAGCGCGCCCCCGAGCGATCCCGCCAGCACCAGGGCCGTCAGCAGTCCAAAGGCCCGCGTCGGCACCATGTCCGAGAATCCAAGCACCAGGAAGGACATGCACAGCACGATGGCGGTGTAGAGCACCGGCCGGCCCACCACGGTAACGCTTTCTTCTATGGCCGCCGCCACTTCCATGCCCGCGGCGCGCAGGCGCTGGTAGCGCATGAGCAGGTGTATGGCGTTGTCCACCGCCACGCCCAGGGCTACGTTGGCCATCATCACTGCCATGGGCCCCAGCGGTTGGCCGGCCCAGCCGGTCATGCCCAGCACGAAGCTCAAGGGCAGTACCGCCGGTATCATGGCCAGCAGCCCATGGCGCAGGCTGCGAAGAACGAGCACCATCATTATGCTCACCGCCATCAGCGCCAACGAAAATCCCAGCACCATGCCGCGTATCATGTGGTGCTCGATGTCGCTGAAGAGCATGACCATGCCGGTGGGCTCCACGTGGGCACCCTCGATGGAGTCGGCCAGGGCGCGCACGCGCGCGATCAATGCCGGGTCGTTGGCCCCTTCCGAAATCCTTGAGCGGGCGGTTACGCGTGCACGGGTGAAGTCGAAGTTCATGTACTGGTACATGTCGCCGTCGGGGGCGTCCATTTCGTACATGAGAAGCAGCTGGGAGACCTGGTCGCGGCGCTCGGGCAGGCGCAGCCACTGCTGGTCGCCTTCGTGCATGGTGCGGTTCATGACCTCCACGAACTGCGCGGGCGAAAGGGCGCTTTCTATCTTGGCATCGGCGACGAGGCCGCGGTAGACCTCGTTCATGGCGCGCAGAATGGCCGGTTCTTTCATGGGCTCGGCCGTGCCTGCCAGTTCAGGGTTGGGGCTCACCAGCAGCTCGAGGGTGAAGACGCCGCCTATGTTGTCCTCGACGAAGTCGGTGGCAATGCGCGTCGGGTTATCGGGCGCGAGATACTCGTACCAGTTGGCCTCGGTCTTCACCCGCGAAAGACCGCTCAGGCCAGCCACGAGAAACATTATGCTCACGACCAGCAACAGGGCGCGCCTGCGCGACACCAGCCCGAACAGCGCGCGCAGGTAACGCGAGTGCCCCTCCTGCGACGCGGCCACCAGGCGCCGGGGCTCGGGCAGCAGTCGTATGGTGGCTGGCACGACGGTCATCGTTGCCACGAAGGCGTAGAGTGAGCCCACGGCAGCGAACAGCCCGAACTCCACTATGGGTTGCACCTTGATGACGAGCAGCCCGAGAAAACCCAGCGCCGTGGTGACGCTGGTAAAAAGGCAGGGCTTGAAGACCAACATGCCGGCTCTGATGATAGCGTCTTCACGCTTGCGCCCTGCCAGGAGTTCCTGCTGGTACTCGGTCAGGTAGTGAACCGAATCGGCCACGCCTATGCCCAGCAGCACTATGGCCAGCCCGGCCGTCATCACGTTGAGGGTAAAGCCGGTGAGCGACAGCGTGGCAAAGGTCCACAGCACCGAAATGCCCACGGTCAGTGTGGGCAGCAGCACGCCCGACCAGGTGCGAAACAGTGAACCCAGCAGCAGCGCGAAAATGACCAGCATCACCGGCAACAGCACCTGGTCGTCGCGCTCCATGGCTTCGAACATGGCCAGGTCAAACTGCACGGCACCGGTGACATGGAACTCGGCGTTTTCCTGGTCGGTGAGCTCCTTGATGAGGCGGGTGAGTACTACCCGTGGCAGGTAATCGCCCTCGGGCATGGGCTCTATCTTGATCGAGATGGCACCCGCCCGTCCGTCGGCACCCGCCAGCGTACGCGCAAACAGGGGGTCGCTGGCCAGTCGCTCAAGAAGCACCTCTCGCTGCTGGTCGTCCACGGGGCGCATGACCAGCGGCCCGATGTCGAGCAGATCGCCGTCCGAGCGTATGTCTTCTACGTTGGACAGGCTGGTGACCCTGAGCACGCCGTCGAGCTCTTCGATCGCGGTGGTCAGGCGGTCGGCCATGTCCAGGGCCGCCTCCGACAGTACCCCCTCGGGGTGCGCGTAGCCCACCACCAGGTACTCGTCGTTGTCGAAGTCCTGCTTGTATTCCCGGTAGGAGGCCAGGCTGCCGCTACCTGCCAGCAGCCAGGTCTCGGGGTCGTTGTTAATGCGCAGGTCGCCGATGGCGGCCAGGCTGCCAGCAGAAATTGCCAGCGCCACGGTCAGCACAAGCCAAGGATATCGAGTTACAAATCTAAACCAGGGCATAGGGGAACAGCAACGGTCTGGCGACAGTAGTATCTGCGTACGGATAAAGAAACACGGCGCTTGCCCCACCAGCGTGCAGCTACTAACTTTGGCCGGTCGGGAGGACAATAACTGGATGTCTAAAGTACAAGCTACCGAACTCAGGCCGGGCATGGTCATTGAGCACAAGGGTGAGCCTTACCGGGTGATGACCTTTCAGCACCGCACGCCAGGCAAGGGCAACGCGGTAATACAGGCAAAGATGCGCAACATCTTGACCGGTGTGCAGGTAGAGAACCGCTACATGTCTACCGAGACCGTTGTTCGAGTAGCCGTCACGGGTCGCAAGATGGAGTACCTCTACAGGGACGGCGACGGCTACGTCTTCATGGACCAGGAGAACTACGAGCAGCTCACCCTGCAGGCTTCCACGCTGAAAGATGAGGCGCCGTGGCTGGAAGAAAACATGGAAGTCACCGTGCAGTACGTGGGCGAAGAGCCCACCGGCCTGGACCTGCCCAAGATGGTGGAACTGGCGGTCGAAGAAACCGAGCCGCCCATGAAGGGCGCGACCGCTTCGGGTGGATCCAAGCCCGCCCGGCTGACCAACGGCGTGACGATCAAGGTGCCGCAGTTCATCGAGACCGGTGAAATGCTCCGCGTGGATCCCGTGGAACAGCGCTACGTGGAGCGCGTGCGTTAGCACGCGAGGGGAGAGCAGCGATGAAGCCTGGGGATGTAGTAGCGATTATAACCGGCGGAGCCTCGGGCCTGGGCCTGGCGACGGCCGAAAAAATACTCGAAGCGGGCGGCCGCGTGGCGCTGCTTGATCTCGACCGCTCCGACGGCGTGGCCGTGGCCGAGGGACTGGGCGAGAACGCTATCTTCACGCCGGCCGACGTAACCAACGAGGAGCAGGTGCAGGCGGCTGTCGATGCCACGGCCCAAGCTTTCGGCACGGTCAACGCCTGCGTCAACTGCGCGGGCATAGGCTCCGCCACTCGCACCACTGGCAAAAAGGGCCCGATGCCGCTCGAGTACTTCAAGTTTACCGTCGAGATCAACCTGGTGGGCACTTTCAACGTAGCGCGCCTGGCAGCCACGCGCATGCTCGACAACGACCCCGACGAAAACGGTGAGCGCGGTGTAATCATCAACACGGCCTCGGTCGCTGCCTACGACGGGCAGATAGGGCAGGTGGCTTACAGCGCTTCGAAGGGCGGCGTGGTGGCAATGACTCTGGTCATTGCCCGCGATCTCGCGCGCAGCGGAATACGTTGCAACACCATAGCCCCGGGCACCTTCGACACGCCGTTGCTCGGGCTGATGCCCGACGAGATGAAAGGTGAACTGGCGGCCAACATTCCGTTTCCAGACCGCCTGGGCGACCCCGCCGAGTTCGGCGCGCTGGCGCTGCACATGATCTCAAACGCCTATCTCAACGGAGAAACCATAAGGTTGGACGGGGCGCTGAGGATGCCGCCGCGCTGAGGGGCGTGGTCGCCATGCGGGAAACAGCTCGGAAATAATTAGCGTCTGGAGGTAACCATGACCGGCTTGCAGGAGTATAGCGTTACATGAACACCGCAATAATTATGGGCCGACGGGCAATAGCCGGGGTTTTATCGGTTTTCGGTGCGGTGCCGGCAGTGGCGTTGGTGGTCGCGTTGGCCGTTCCGGCGCCGCAGGCCTGGGCCTCCACCTGGACGCCCGAGAAATCACACACCAACATCGGCTTTTCGGTCAGGCACCTGTTTACCAGCGTGCAGGGAAAGTTCACCGAATTTGACGGCAGCATAGAGTTCGACCCAGCCGACCCCTCGGCCACCGTGGTGAAGGGCAGTATAGTGGCCGCCAGCATCGACACCGGCAACGAAAAACGTGACAAGCACCTGCGCAGCCCGGATTTCTTCGACGTCGAGAAGTACCCGTCGCTGGACTTTCAGAGCACCCGGGTCACCGGGGTAGAGGGCAATCGCGCAACCCTCGAGGGCAAGCTCACCATCCACGGCGTTAGCAGGCCGGTGGAACTCGACGTGACTTTTCTCGGCGAGGGTACCGACCCCTGGGGCAACCGCCGTGCCGGGTTCAAGGCGACGATAACGATAGACCGAAAAGACTTCGGCCTCAGCTGGAACAAGGCGCTGGAAGCCGGCGGACTGCTGGTAGGCGAAGAAGTGGAGATAAGGTTGGACGTAGAGGGCGCGCTCTCGGAATAGAGACAGCGACGACAGGGAACAACGAGAACTCGAAACACAAACGATACGAAACACAGAGGAGGACAACGGAATGGCAAAGAAAATAAACAAGAGTGGTATGCTGTTGGCTTCGGCCGTGGCCGGCTTGCTGGCGATGGCCGGCGGTGCCGGTACCGCGGTGGCCGATAGCCACGAGAAGGTGCCGTGCTACGGCGTCAACACCTGCAAGGGCACCGGCGCTTGCGGTGGTAAGGGATATTCCTGTGCCGGCAACAACGCTTGTAAGGGACAGGGCTACCTCAAGATGGACAAGGACGAGTGCCTGAAGATGGAAGGCGGTCGTCTTACCGCCGAAGCCGAAGGCGAGTAATCCCGGCCCGCCCGGGATAACGGAAAAACGGCGCGTGGGCCAGGCAGGATCCAACATTGGGTTTGGCCTCGGCCTGCGCGCTGAGCACTACGATGACGTACTGGCGGGCGCGGCCGGTGCGCAGTGGTTCGAGGCCCTTACCGACAACTACCTGGACACCGACGGCCGCCCGTTGTGGGTGCTCGAGCAGGTGCGAAGGGATTATCCGCTGGCCCTGCACGGTGTGGCGATGTCGCTGGGCGGTTCCGACCCCCTCGACGAGCGTTATCTCGAACGACTCAAGAGCCTGGTCGACAGGGTAGAGCCGGACATCGTGAGTGACCACCTCTGTTTCAGCAGGGTGGACGGCCGTAATCTTTTTGACCTGCTCCCGCTCCCTTACACCGAGGAAGTACTTGCCCACGTCGTAGAGCGCGTCGCGCGGGTGCAGGACTACCTCGGCCGCCGCATCCTGGTCGAGAACGCGTCGACGTATGTTGAATGGCGCGCGTCGGACATCCCCGAGGCCGAGTTCCTGGCCGAGCTGGCCCGCGGGGCCGACTGTGGAATATTGCTGGACGTGAACAACGTGTACGTGAGTGCATGCAACCACGGCTTTGACCCACGCGAATACCTGCGCACCATTCCAGCCGACCGTGTGGGACAGATTCACCTAGCCGGGTTTACCGACATGGACGGCTACCTGTTCGACACCCACAGCCGGCCCGTGAGCGACGATGTCTGGGACCTGTACGAATACACGCTGTCGATGATCGCGCCGGTTCCGACGATGGTTGAGTGGGACGACGACATCCCGTCGTGGCAGGGGCTGGTCGAGGAACTGGACAAGGCCCGTGCCGTGGCCGCGCGTCGGGCCGCAAACGACGGCCGGGGGGAAACCGGGTGACAGAAGAAGTCATTCGGCTGCAACGGGCCATGGCCAACTCGGTGCTCACCGGCGAAGAGGCTGGCCTGCTCGAATACCTGGCCGACCCCCCACCGGGGCACGGGTTGTCGCACCGGGTGTCGGCTTACACCGGGGGCTACCTGGCTCGCGTAGTAGAATCGCTCGACCAGGCCTACCCGGCCCTTGCCCACGTGCTGGGTGTCACGGCTTTTCACTCGTTGGTCGAACGTTACCTGCGCCGCCTGCCTGCCGGCGAGGCCAACCTGAACTACGTGGGCCGCGACCTGCCCGATTTTCTTGGCGACGATGAGCTCAGCGACGCTCTCCCTTTTGTGCCCGATCTCGCGCGCCTGGAGTGGGCCGTGCTCGAGTGTTTTCACGGCGCGTGGTTGGCCGCTGCCGACCTGTCGCTACTCGAAGACCTTGGCCAGGATCAACTGGCATCTTTGCGACTCGACTTTCAACCGGCCGCCTCGCTGGTGGTTTCGGACTGGCCGATCAAGGAAATACGCGACGCGCGTGACGACGACCGCGACAGCGTTGACATCGACCTCGTCGACCGCCCCGACCGGGTGCTGGTATATCGCGAGGGCTTCGACGTGGTGACCGAGCGGCTGGGCGAGGCCGAGGCGGCGGCCCTCGAGAGCATGAGAGCGGGGGCCACCCTTGGCCAAACCGTGCAGCAGTTGGCTGCCTCCGGGGCCGGCGGCGATGACATCGGGGCCATGTTTGCGCGTTGGACCGGGCTGTCGCTGGTCACAGTCGTCCGCGCATGATGAAAATAACGGCATGGATTACGAGGATATTCTCTGCGAGCGCAACCCCGACAACGGTTCGCTCTGGCTGACCATCAATCGTGAGCAGGCGGGCAACGCCTTTCGCTCGCGTACGCTTGACGAACTCTGCGACGCGCTGCAGTCTGCGCGCCGCGACCGCGACTGCCGCAGCGTGGTGCTCACCGGCGCAGGCGATCGCTTCTTCTGCCTCGGTGGCGACCACGCCGACCACGAGGACGTGGAGGGCTTCGACTATTCCACCGTGTTTCCGGTGGTAGATCTCTACGAACTCATCGACAAGTTGCCCAAACCCGTGATCGCCATGGTCAACGGTTTTGCGGTGGGCGGCGGCAATGTCCTGGCACTGATGTGCGACCTTACGATAGCTTCGGCGGCGGCGGCCTTCAGGCAGGTGGGCCCGATGATGGGTAGCTTCGACGCCGGCTTCGGCACCTGGTACCTCGAAGAGGCTATCGGTCGCAAGAAGGCCAAGGAGCTTTGGCTGCTCAACCGAAAGTACACGGCTGAAGAAGCGATGGCGATGGGCTTGGTCAACGAAGTGATCGAGCCCGCGGCGTTGCGCGATCACGTCAACGGTTTGTGTGACGAGTTGGCCGACCGCGGCAGCCAGGCGCTGGCCGCTCTCAAGGCATCGTTCCATGCCCGCCACGCGGGTGCGTCCGGCCTGTCACGCGTGGCTCTGGACACGCTCACGCCTTACTACTACGCGAGCGAAGAGTCGCGCGAACTGGGCGCGGCGTTCAAAGAAAAGCGTCGCCCCGACCGCTCGCGCTTCGGCCGTTGATGTGACTGGCAAGGAGCCCCGTCTTGTTAAAATCTAATCGCAGAATACTTTTTGTCATGGGGGCACTGATCGCCGCCAACATGGTCAACCAGGCCGACCGGGCAGTGATGGGCATCCTGCTGCCTCTTATAAAGACCGACCTCTCCCTGAGCGACACGGCCATGGGAGTGCTGTCGGGCGTTGCGTTCTCGGGTGTGTACGCGGTGGGGGCCTTCGTTTTCGGCCACGCAGCCGACAGCCGCTCTCGCACTCGCCTGATAGCACTCGGGCTGGTCCTCTGGTCGCTGGCAACGGCTGCCAGCGGACTGGCGGTAGACTTCAAGTCGATGTTCTGGGCGAGGTTTTTTACCGGGCTTGGCGAGGCCAGCCTCTACCCCTGCGCGATTTCACTGATAGCTACCACATTCCCCCAGGAGAGGAGAGGACGGGCGGTGGGCATATTTGGTGCCGGGGCGACCTTTGGCAGCGCGATCGGCATTGCAGCCGGTGGTCTGCTGGCAGAGCAGTTTGGTTGGCGTAGCGTGTTCTATTTGTACGGTGGGGCGGGCTTGCTCGTGGCGCCACTGGTGTTGATGATACAAGACCCCCGGCGCGGTCCTGCAAACGCCGATGGCGAAAAACCCGGGGTGGCTATCCGCAGGTTGCTCGCCGATCGAAGGCTGCAGTTGGTGTGGCTGACCAGCGTCCTGGGGGTATCGGGTCTGATGGGCTACTCGATCTGGGCGGCCGCGTGGTTCCTCGAAAATGGGGACATGACGATCACCGATCTCGGCTATATATTCGGGGTTGCGATGATATTGGGCGGCCTGCTGGGCGGTTATACAGGTGGTGCGCTGGCCGATAACCCGGCGGTCCGCAAACGTGGCGGCGAGGCAGCTGTGGCTGTCGGGGGACTGGTGGTAATGGCCGTCATGCTGGCCGTTGTCCTGTGGACTCCGTGGCAGTGGATGAGGCTAGGAGTGGCCCTGTTGCTGCCTATTCCGATGTTGGGATTCTTTCCGCCGCTGGTAGCGCTGGTGGCCAGGCTCGTGCCCACCGAACGGCTGGGGTTGGCATTTGCCCTGAACGTATTCTTCGTCGGCGGGATTGGTAATGGCGTTGGCCCGTGGCTGGTAGGGGCAGTGTCAGATGCCACCGGCAGCCTGCAGACGGGCATTTCGGTATCCCTGGTCTTGGTGGTGTCCGCGATACCCGTGGGCCTGGCTATGCTACGCGCGACCCGCGCGTGAATGAGCCCGCCCTGCAACTGAGGCGGGGCAGCCGGCCGCTGGTGGTGGTGGCCCCGCACGGTGGCCGGCGCGCGCGTCCCGTCCGGCGTGATGATGGGATGAATGATCTCCACACCGCTGAACTGGCGCTTGAACTGGCCGAGCGACTCGATGCCTGGGCGGTGATCAACGGAGACCTCGACCGTAACGTCGTAGACCTCAACCGCATAAGCGAGCTGGAACGTGCTCCGGTTTTCGTCGATGAACTCGAGCGGGCCATAGACGGCGCCGCACGGGTGGCCACGGGCTGTCGGCCGCTGTTGCTGTTCGTGCATGGATGGAACGTACTGTTGCCGGCCTGCGACCTGGGCCTGGGCTTGCGGGAACAGGACGGACGACTGTCGGGCAGGTGGCCAACCGTCTCGACGGCGACATGGGAAGGGCCGGTCTCCCGCCTGCGCGACGAACTGCAGGCGCGGCGAACCTGGGCCCCCGTGGGCTGGCGTTACCCGGCATGGGGCGCCGACAATGCGCTGCAGTTGTTTTCGGGCCGGCACGACGGTCACGACGATGCGCGGCTTTCCGGGTTTGCGCGACTGGCGGCCGACGACAGGGTGGATGCATTGCAACTCGAACTGTCGGTGCCCTTGAGGTGGCCGGGGCCGTGGCGTGAAAGCTTTCTCGCCGCAACCGAGCTGGCGCTGGCTGACTACGAGGGCGCGAACGCTGCTGGTGGTGACTCGGTTGCCGGGCGGGCAGCGGTGGTCATCGAAACACGAACCGCCGGCCCCTCCCGCGCGAGACCCGGCTGGCAGGTGGTGCCGCGAGGGCTGCCCGAGGTCGAGCAGGCCGAAGACGCTTTGGTTCGGCAGGGGGCGCAGCCGCTCAACCTGATGGCGCTGTTGTCGGAAGAGGGCGACGCGATTTTTGCTGGCGTGGAACCCGCGGGACACGGCGCAGTGCTCGCGCGCGTGTGCCTGCTGCTGGCCGACGGCCGCATGGCGCTGTTCACATCCGACTCGGCGGCGGACTTGTCTGCGGCCGATTGTCCGCGCCTGCAACTCGACCGTGAGCAGGGCGGTGGGCTTGCGCGCCTTCGCTTGCGGGCGCCGGTGGTGCTGTACCCCTCGCATCTTGCCTACCTGGACCTGGAGCGGGGCATGGCCGAGTCCGAACTGTCGACCCTTGATCTCGATCTGTGCTGGACGGCGGGCAGCGACGGGTCTGATTTCGGGCGGCTCAGCGGCAGGGTCGAGCTGGGCGGTGAGAAGGCAAGGTCATGGCCGGCAACAACAGGGCAGGCCGCAGCGGTGGATGCCTTTGCCGTTCTCCAGTCCCGCGGCCGCGATGCCGGGCTCGATGGCGCGCGGGCCCGGTTTTTCTGCGACCGCGACGGTGCCCCTGCGATGGTACTGGGTGACGGGCAGGTGCTCATGCCGGGGCAGGGCGACGCGGCGGTTGTGCCGGGCACAGGCGAGGTGCAGATTTCAGATCCAGGCTCGGACCTGGAAAGCGCTGACCTCCTGACGCGCGTGCCTTTGTGGAGGCCGCTGGGCGAGGGGGTCTACCTCAGGTGGAGCTTCGGGGTGGCCAGGTGTCGCCTGCAGGGTAACACGCATGACACGCCCGCGCTGTTCGACAGCGCCGAGTTGTTTGGCGCCGACGAAATCGATTCTTAGGAAGCAGCGGCCAGGGCTGCGTCGTAGTCAGGCTCCTGGGCGATCTCGGGCACGAGCTCGCTGTAGACCAGCTTGTCGTCTGCATCGACGACGAACACTGCCCGCGCGGTCACTCCCTGCAGCGGGCCTTCGCTTATGGCCACGCCCCAGCGCTCGGCAAAGCCGCGATCGCGCAGATCGGAACAGGCCACCACGTTCTCCAGCCCCTCGGTTTCGCAGAAGCGCTTCTGCGCAAAGGGAAGGTCCGAGCTCACGATGAGCACCACGGTGTCGGCCAGGCCGGCTGCCTTTTCGTTGAAGGCGCGGGTTTCGGTCTGGCAGACGGGCGTGTCGAGGCTGGGCACGGTGACGATGATCCTGGTCTTACCGCTGTGGGTGGCGGGCGTAACGGGCGACAGGTCACCGGCCGCCAGGTTGTAATCGGGTGCTGCCTGTCCGGTCTCGGGCAGTGTGCCGGAAAGTTCAAAGGGGTTTCCTCTCAGTGTGACGCTCGCCATTTTTGTATGCTCCCTGTGGGCGGCCGCCTGCTGCTGCGAGGCGTCGCCAGATTGTGGACATTGTATATCCACGAACCACGGGTGGCATCAAACCGACAGCTGTGAGTGAATACCGCAATGGAAGCAGCCACCGATTTACCCTTTTACCTCGACGGCAACTTTGCGCCCGTGTCCGAGGAGATCAGCAGCACCGAACTCGCCGTGGAGGGGGCCATACCCCCGGAGCTCAACGGTACCTACATGCGTATAGGGCCTAATCCGGCTACAGGTGAGTCGTCTCACTGGTTTACCGGTGACGGAATGCTGCACGGCGTGCGCCTCGAAGGAGGCAAGGCCAGCTGGTACCGCAACCGCTGGGTGCAGACCCGGGCTCTCGAAGATCCCGACCTGCAGATGATAAGCGAGGGTGGTGAGGTGGACCACAGCATAGCGGTGGCCAACACCAATATCGTTCGGCACGCCGGCAAGTTCATGGCACTGGTCGAGAGTTCTTTTCCGACCGAGGTCACCCCGGAACTGGACACCGTTGGCCTGCACGACTTCGACGGCAAGCTCACCACGGCTATGACCGCGCACCCTAAGATCTGTCCCGTGACCGGCGAGATGCATTTTTTCGGCTACGGATTTTTCCCCCCGTACCTTGTTTATCACCGCGTCGACGCCGAGGGCCGGTTGGTGCAGAGCCAGGAGATAGACGTTACCGGCCCGACGATGATCCACGACTTCGCCATTACCGAGAACAACGTGATCTTCATGGACCTGCCGGTGGTTTTCGACCTGGAGGCTGCCATGGCCAGTCTCGGGGGAGGCCAGCCGCCGTCCGGCGCGGGGCTGCCCTACCACTGGAGCGACGACTACCCGGCCCGGCTGGGAGTCATGCCACGAGGCGTTCCGGGCGCTGCGGTTCGTTGGTACGACATCGACCCCTGCTACATCTTTCATCCTTTCAACGCCCGCGACGTCGAAGACGGTTCGATCGTGCTCGACGTCTGCCGTTATCCGGAACTGTGGAGGGGGGGCAGCGGCAACTTTGACTCGGCGGTGCCACATCGTTTTGTGATAGACCCGGCCGGCGGGCGGGTATCGGAGAGCCAGATTGTAGACGAGCCGGCCGAGTTCCCACGTGTGGACGACAGGCTCGTTGGCAGCCGGGTTCGTTACGGTTACGCTGTGAGTTCACCAGACCTCCTGGTAGGACCTGGAGAGTTATCAAAAATACTCAAGATCGACTTCGACACCGGCAACAACACTGCCTACGATTTGCCGACGGGACAGGTGCCGGGCGAGGCCACGTTTGCCCCGGTCGGCGAGGGTGAAGACGAAGGGTACCTGATGTTTTTTGCCTACGACAAGTCGCGCGACGGCAGCGACCTGGTGATACTCGACGCCACGCAGCCGCAGGCCGGGCCGGTAGCCCGGGTGGCTATGCCCCAGCGTGTCCCCTTCGGTTTTCACGGCAACTGGTTTGCCGACCAGTAGGGCCGGGCGCGCGCCGAGCGGTGCAACTATTCGATTAGAAGGACTTCGATGAATGGGTTTTCCGGCAGCGTACTTTGCCCGGCCTTGATGGTAAGTGATGACTTCCTGTATTCGATGTCACGGGTTTTTCCATCCACGAAGTACCCCGTGATGGGGATGTCGAGCTTGGAGCCTTCAGCGAAGAAGTAGTCGTCTCCAATTATGAAGATGGGGGTCTTAAGGAAATAGCGCTCGTCGCGTGCTCGAGTCTTACTGACCAGAAGCGCGAGGGCGTCTTCAATTGATAACGGCAGACTGTGCACCCGCTCGTTGAACGCGTCTGTTCCGGGCCAGAGAATCACGTTTTCCCCCTGACTCGCATAGCTCTCCTTACATGCAACAAGCGCAAGGAGCATCACTACCAAATAGGTTGGTCCTCTTCGACTCCTCATTCCTATCGCTCCGCCCATCCAGCTGCCCTCAGTTGATTTGCCAGACTGGATGGTTTCAATGCTCTGAAGCTGCCGATTCCGGCGTTCCGCAAACTGGCGGCCACAGCAGTCGTACATTGCCTTCCTGCAAAATGGTAAGTCCCAGGATCCGAGTAGAGCTTGTTCCAGTGCGAGCGTACGGCACCGGCCTGAGCAGGAGTCACCTCCCTCGAAAAGATGCTCACCGATTTTCCACTCGAGTTGGTGAAGTCGATCACTTCACTCAAACTCGCGTCGCCATCTAGGCTTGCCTTTGAATCCCACCAAGGTATCCCGTCAGAACCAAACACGTTTCCTCCTTCGCCCGGCTGTGGGCCGTAGTCCCAGTATTCGTCTCCAACACCAACCCCTGTATGACCACTCATGCCCTTTCGCCCCAGTTTCGATGGGGAATTAGGGTTTGGTTCTTCGATGAGGACACTTACAGTCTCACTTTGAGCCCCAGTCGTACCAACTTCTTGCGCGGCCGCCAAGGACCTCTGCTGGAGTTGTGCGCTTTTAGCACTGAGGGAGGTTTCGCCGAAGGCGGCTCCGCCGACGAACAGGAAAACCCCGGCTATATCGCCCCGGGCGGCCGAGTTGGCCACCGAGGCCAAGGCGAAGGTGGCCTGCAGGGCGGTGGCGGCGGTAGCGTTGCCCAGCGCGGCCGCCGTGAACAGGGGCTTGAGCAGGGCTCCCTGTATGCCGGTAGCTCCCAGGGCGCCGGTCATTGCGCCCATCATCCCCGCCTGCAGGCCCGCTCCGAGGTCGCCGGTCTGGGTCGCGGTGATCGCGAAGTTTACGATGCCGCTGGTAAGCGCCCAGTTCAGTGCGAGGGGCAGGCCGGGGAAGAAAAATCCGCCGTCGGGGTCGGTGCCGTTAAGCGGATCCCAGGGGCCGTAGGCGCGCGGGTTGGCAAACTGGCCCTCCGGGTCGGGCGACAGGAACTGCCGCGTGGCCGGGTCGTACCAGCGCCGCCCGAAGTCGACCAGGCCCTGGCCTGGTTCGTCGCGCTGACCGGTAAAGCCCCATCGGTTGCCCGACCCGGTGATCAGCTGGGCCTGGACGCTGCCGTCGGGCTGGACCTGGTAGACGGCCAGGGTCTCGCCCCAGGCGTCATGGCGCAGGTAGCGCAGTGGGTCGCCGGCCTGGTCGGTGACAAGGCGGGTCGAGCCCAGGTAGTCGGCGTGGTAGTAAACGGTCGTGCCGACCGGCGGCCAGTCGGGCTGGTTTCCCGGTTGCGTGTAGCGGGCCAGCGACAGGTCCGACGGCGCGGCTATGCGGTCGGCCGCCACCAGGCGGCCTGCCAGGCGGAAGTAGCGGACCAGCTGGTCGTCTTCTATTTCGAACAGCGCGCCCGCGCCGTGCGTGGAGTACACGTGCGACCATGTGGCGGTGGCAACTTCGTACCTGCCCACGCGCGCACCAGCTTCGTCGAGCGCGTAGCTGACTTGGGAGCCTGCCTCCGACGTGCTGGAGGCGAGGTGTCCCTCCAGGTCCCAGCTGAGGCTCGAGTACCCCTTGCCCGTGCGACGGCCGTTGGCGTCCCAGGTGAGCGGGATCCCGCCGGCGTTGACCAGGCGGTGGGGACGGGCCGGGTCGTAGCCGAAGACCTGTCCGTCGGACAGCACCATGTTGCCAAGCGAGTCGTAGGCGTAGTGCTCAGTGCGACTGAACGCGGTTGACTGCTGGTAGGTGATCTCGACCAGGCGACCCAGCCTGTCGTAGCCGCCGTCGCCGGTCATCGGTCCGGCCGAGCCCACCCGCAGGCTCTCGTCGAGCTCGTCCTGGTGCAGGTGGTCGACGCGTTCGAGCACGCGGCCGAGCTCGTCGCGCTCGGTGATCTCGACCGCGCGCAGATCCGAGATCGAAGAACCGCAGGTCGCCGCGCCGGACTGGTGGAATGCGCTCGGGCTGGTGCGCAGGCAGCGCAGGTAACCGTTTTCAGACTGCGGCAGGTACTCCTGGTGGTCGCTCAGCCCGTTGCCGTAGTCCAGCCTGTTGATTCGGCCCCATGCGTCGTAGTCGACAGCGGTCACCAGTGGCTGGCCGCCCAGGCTGAGACCCACCGGGCGGCCCAGTTCGTCGTAACTGGTCACCAGCTGTTCGGTGGCAAGGCGGCCCGCGGAGTCGGCAAGTGGGTAGTCCACCGACAGCATGCGGCCCGACTGGTCGTACTGGTAGGTAATCGTGTGGCGTGACCTGGCGCGACCGGTACGAAGATAGAGGTATTCGCTGGCGACCAGGCCCAGGTCGTTGTAGGTGAACCTGCGGCTCACCCTTGAGTCCGGGCGTGTAGACTTGATCCTCTCTACCTGTCCCTCGCCGGGCCTGAAGGCCCTGGTGTAGCGGTAGGTCTGCTTGATCTTGTTGGCGCCGCTGCCGCCCTTGCGCTTGCGCACACGGCCGGCCTTGTCGTAGCTGGTGACAACGACCCCGCGCCTGGCCGACAGGGTGGCACCCTCGTTTACCGGGTCGACAAAGGACTGCACGCGCCCCTCGTCGTCGCGCTGGTAGAGCCAGGTGCCGGGCTGCTGCCCGGAACCCGCGTCCAGTTCGGATCGCGCCACCAGCTGCCCCTGTCCGTCGTACCAGTTGGTCTCGTAGAGCACCGGCTCGAAGGGCTGGCTCTCCAGCTTCCACAGCCATCGCTCGGTTATCCTTCCCAGTGCGTCGTAGACCACGTCGCTGCGCGCCAGCAGATCCTGGTCGGAGCAGGACTGGCCGCTGTCGAGGTCGGGCAGGCTGGCACAGGCCTCGGTCCTGGTGACCTGGCCGAGCGCGTCGAGGTAGTCCAGGGTGACATTTCCGGCCAGGTTATCCGCCATCATGTTGGCGTCGACCGTGGCGCGCACGCCGGCCACAGAACGCTCGTGGTAGGTGGTTTCGCCGCCTGGCAGGACGGTTGCGAGCAGACTGCCTGTCACCGGATCGTAGGACCACAAGCTGTGCGTGTCGGGGTCGGTGTCGGCGAAGCTTACGTCGAGCGAGAGCAGGGCGGTGGAATTGCCCAGGCTCTCTTCGAACGGCAGTGCCTGGGCTGTGACCCGGCCGCTGGTGTCGTAGGTTTTCAGGCCGCTGATCAGTCCAGCTGTGGGCTGGCTGTCAATCCTGTCGGTCTCGGTGCGGGTTGCCACTTCGCGGCCCAGCCCGTCGTAAAAGGTGATTAGGCTCGGTTGCCTCCAAGCCTGGGCGAGTACGTTTCCTCGTTCGCCCGTGCACTGGCCTTCCTGGTCGCACTCGGCCACCGGTTCGGTGTAGGCAACCGTGGATTCGGGGTTGTTGGGGTCAGTGAAGCCCGGGCTCCAGCTTCTCAGCGGTCGTCCGAGTCCGTCGTACTCGGTGCGGCTCGTGCGTCCGTCGCTCGCGGTCGCCTGCAGGAGCTTGCCCGTGCCGTGGTCGTATACGTTGTAGACACGTGTGCCGTCGGCGACCGTTTCGCTGGTGGGATAGAGCTTTTCGCTGCCGCCGTAGACAAGCGTGCGCCGCGAACCCGTGGGGGAGGTCTCGCGCGAGAGCAGGCCGTCGGAGGTGTAGCCGTAGTTGGTTGTTGACCAGCGCGTGCAGCCGGTGGTGTCTGGCTCCAGGCAGTGGGATTTGGAGAGGACCTCGAAGTTGGGGCCGTACTCCCAGGTCGTCTCGGTAAGTGGTACTCCGTCGACGCCGTCGCCGGGTATTTCGTCCTGGAACACCTGCAGCCGCAACGGGCGCGTGACAATAAGCCTGCCGTCAAGGGTGCTTGGGTTGGGTCCGGGAAACTCTGCGTACTCGGCTGTGCTTACGGCAGCCGGGATGGAGGGTGAGCTGCTCGCGCGCCGTGTCTCGTTGCCCCACTGGTCGTACTGCCAGCTGGTGGTGAGCGCGAGTTCGTCGAGCGGGCAGGCCGGCTGCCCACATGAGCCGTCCCATCGCCACGCTGTCCTGGTCTGCGACACGGGGGCCAGCGGCGCGGTGCCCGAAAGCACGTCTTCGGGGTTGGGCCAGGTAGTGTCGTTGCGGTCGAGCTGGTAATCCCAGGGGTTGCAGTTGCTACCGGGCAGGCAGGGCGGGTTGCCAAGGCGGGCGCTGCCGTAGCTCTTGCCCCTGCGTACAGGGTCCTGGTGAAACCAGGTGAACTTGGCGATGCCGGCAGGGTTGACGGCTACTGCCTCCGAAAACCCCCGGAACTCGCGCTCCGCCGGGTCCCAGCTCGCCCCTTGGTAGGCCCAGTCGTTTACTACCGGGTCATTGTCGGTGTCGATTACGTCGAGCAGTGTACTCCGGGTAAGCGTCCACCAGGGAAAGGGGAGGCACTTGCCCGACTGCCGGTTGCCCTGCGCGTCGTACTGGCAGGCCTCGTCGTCCTGCATGGAGACCGGGCTGTACTCGAGCTGGGTGACTCCGCCAACGCCGTTTTCCATGGCCACCATTGCTCCCGGGCGCGTGCGCAGGTGATCGGGGGTGGCTGACCAGCCGGCCCCGGGCGAAGCCGGGTTGAGGTGAACCTGCCAGAGGTTGCTGCCGTCGGGTTGGCGGTGCAGTTCGACCAGGTCGATCAGGCCGTCACCGTCAAAGTCGAGCAGGTCGTGGTTCAACTGCGGCGAAGGAGCGGGTACCACGGGGGGAGTGGAGACAAGACGCAGGCGATTGCTATCGCTCCACCAGGCAAGTGGCTGTGGGTCGGAGAACCCGGATCCATTGTTTACGAACAGGTAGTTGTTCAGGCAGCAGACCGGCGGGTTAACCACGTTGAAGGGGTCGACCTGGCAGGCCGCCTCGCCGTTGATGCAAAGCAGTACTTCGAGGTGTGCTTGCCCGCTGCCGGTTATGGGCGCCACCAGGTCGGGCAGGCCATCGCCGGTTATGTCGACCAGCTCCTGCGAGGCAGTGGAGCTGCTGTGCACCGAGTTCGACAGCGAATGGTCGTGGCTGATGTAGTTGGCCAGCAGCGGCTCGTTCCCCCCTGGGCCGCCGTTGCCGCCGGGCCCCCAGCTGTGAGGCTGGCTTTCGAAGCCGCTGCCGTTGTTGAAGTAGACCAGCCAGTGCTGCTCGGACATCTCCTGCGGCGAGTAGTTTCCCGTCGCGTTGGGCCAGGTGCTGGGCGCCGCATCAACGAAATCAGGCAGGCCGTCGCCGTTTATGTCCATAAGTCCGCTGACCAGGTAGCCCTCGTCGCCCGGGCTGTGGCGTTGCATGATCCAGGCGCGCGGCGCCGCAAACTGCGATGGCACGGCTGAAAAACCCGAGCCCGTGTTCCAGTGCACGGTCCACCAGGGGTTGGCCGCACTCCACGGCCAGCTGGCCACCCAGTCGGGCAGGCCGTCGCTGTTGAGGTCCACGATTTCAACGTGCACGCGGTCGCCGTTGGCGTCGGCCTGGCGGATGTCGAAGCTGGGCGCGGGCCAGGTCTGCGGCACAAGGCTGAAGCTGTTGCCGGTGTTGCGGTGCAGGCACCAGGCCGTCGGCAGGCCCGGGCCGCTGCAGAGGTTGGCCTCGTCGGCTTCCACGTAGTCGGGCAGGCCGTCACCGTCGAGGTCAAAAATGTTGTGTTGTATGTTCGAGGTCTGGTCGATGTCCCTTATGTTGTTGAGAACGGGTGACGGCCAGTCCACTGCGAGGTCAAAACCACGGCCGTTGCCGCGACGCAGGGTGACCTCGGCGCCGCCGGTTTCGAGCTGGTCCACGAGCCCGTCGCCGGTCATGTCGAGCAGCTCGAGTTTGGGCTCTCCTCGCGGGTCGCGGATGCGGTTGGGTCCGTTAAAACTGATGGCGTAATCGGCGCGCTGTTCAAGGCTGCCCAGCGGCCAGCCGGTCTGCAGGGTAGGGGCGTACAAGAATACGGCCGGTGGCATTGATACGTCGTCCTGTGCCTGTAGGCCGTAGCCGTCCAGGTTGACGGTCTGCAGCAGGGCCGCGCCGGTCACGGCATCAACGGCGTGGGTCAGACTGTAACGGCGTATCTGCCGGCCATTTACGCGGGTGACTATCGAGTCGAGCAGCTGGCTGAACTCGCGGCGGAAGCCGGCGCCGTAGTCTGCCCTCGGCTGGTCGGGGTACACGCGCGGGAGGTAATCGAAGGCGACTTCTATGAAGTTGGCTATCTGCTGGTTGCCGCCGTAGCGCACGGCCGTGGGCAGCAGCTCGCCCGACCCGAAGGCCTGCCATTGGTACTCGATCGTGTTGCCGAACAGGTTCTCGGTCTTTTCGATTACCCAGGAGAATGTTTCGTCGGGCTCGTTGGTGTCGGGACCGGTGCCGGCGGCAAACCAGTGCACCAGTCCGGTGGGATCGAATACCTTCCAGCGGTTGGCGGCCTGGTCCCAGCCGGCCCGCAGCGCCGACTCGTTACTGGCGGCCCGGTACAACTGGCCCTGCTCGGGGGTCAGCTCTATGGCGGCTCCACCCAGTTCAAGAACGAAGGTGTCGCTGCTGTCGTAACGGGGCACGCCGAACCTTGTTGACCGCTTGATACTTGCCGTTGGCAGACCCCAGCCACGACCCCAGGCGCCGCCCGGCGACGAGGAGGACGCGCTGTTGTAGGCCAGGCCAAGGCTGGGGGTGAGATCACCCCGGCCAGGCGGCACGGTGATGGGCAGGCCCACGGTGGCCGAGCCGGTAAAAAGGTCGGCCGTGGGGTCGGCGGCCAGTGCCGCGAAAGGCGCCGAACCGTCGCCGGTCTGCGAGCCCGAGGCCCCGCCCGGCGTCGGGTAGGACTGCTGGGCGCTGCTGCTGCCCGGCGCACCGGCGCTGGTGAGCAGCACTGCCAACAGGGCGTTGAAGAACAGCCGTCGCGACTTGCCCTTGTCCTGCGGCGTCACTTGCTTTGTCCTCCGCTGGTCGGCGGGGGGGCGGTGTCGAAGTAGATCGAGAGGTCCCGGCTGCTGGAGTACAGGCGCTCGGCGACGCGCCGGTCGTGCTCCTCCTCAACGCGCTTGAGCAGAAAACGCAGGCGCGCGAGGTCCTGGGCGTTTTCGTCGAAGGCCAGGCGGGCCTCATCCCCACGAGGCAAAGCCGGCTGCATGGCCAGCGGCCCGGTCACGAGCCTCTGGTGGCCATAAGACGGCGTGGGCAGGGCAAGAAGGCCTGCCACCAGAAGCCCAACCGCCAGCAGGTCGGCACAGAGAGTAGCGGCTCGGGGGAAGCCTGCTTGCTGCTTGATTACTTTCATTTTTCTCTCCAGTGGCGCTGGCTTCGTTCCCCCGCAGGCTCGTACCGTCGCCGCCCCACACTTTTACAAAAGCAAGGGCCTGCTTTTCAACGACAAGGATTTAATAAGCGGCCCCGGGCTGGGCCGGTATGTAGTTCGTGCTATAGAGCCGGTCGTGGACCGTTCAGCACTCAGCGATCCCGGAGCCCGGATACTGGTGATCCGCCTTGGCGCGGTGGGTGACTGTCTGCGGGTGTGCCCGGCCATAAAACGGCTGCGTGAAGCCCGTCCTGCAGCCACCGTGGCCTGGGCGGTGGAGGACCGCGTACTGCCTGTTCTCGAGGGTCACCCGGCTATCGACCGCTTTCACGTGTTACGTCGCTCCGAGCTCAACGCCGGTGTCGGTCGGGCCTGGGCCGAAATAAAACGCTTCAGGCGCGAGCTCAGGGCCGGCCGCTACGAAGTCGTCATCGACTTTCACGGCAGGCTCAAGAGTGGGCTGGTTGCCTGGATGAGTGGCGTGCCCTTGCGCGTTGGCTACTCACGCAAAGACGGCAGCGAGTGCAATTACCTGTTTATGAACCAGCGGGTAAGCCTGCGTGACAGTTGGGAGAACCGCGTCCTGCGTTTTCTCGAGCTGCTGTCTCCGCTGGGCATCAACACGGCCGTTGAGCGTGGGCTTTTGGGCCTGCACCTGGACCCCGCCGCTCTCCTGCGCGCCTCTGAGGTGTACAGCCAGGCCGGCTGCCCCGAACTGGCCCTGTACCCGGGCTGCAGCAGCGGTCGCGCGGGCGAGCGCTGGCCGCTTGAGCGTTGGCGGCAGTACCTGCAGCGGCTTGACGCCGCCGGTATACGGTCGATGTTGCTGTGGGGGCCCGACGAAGTGGAGCTGGTGGAGCAGCTGCGTGGCGCGCTCGGATCGAGCGGCTGCGTGGCGCCCTCGACCACGTTGCCCGAGCTGGTGGCCTTGACGGGCCAGTTCAGGGCCTACGTGGGTAGCGATACGGCGGCCTTGCACATGGCCTGGCTGC